>JAJFLL010000199.1 GCA_021772695.1 Deltaproteobacteria bacterium | reverse complement strand
CATTCCGATTTTTCGGCCCAGCAATCCCGGTTTTATCTCTTTTAGGTTCATACCATTCGTATTTCTACCTCAACTCCGGCAGACAGGTCTAAACGCATTAGCGCATCAACAGTCTGTTGGGTTGGGTCTAAAATATCCAATAAACGCTTGTGGGTTCGAATCTCAAATTGCTCCCGAGATTTTTTGTTCACATGGGGAGAGCGCAATACCGTATATTTTTCTATCTTCGTCGGTAGCGGAATAGGCCCGGCCACTCGAGCTCCGGTTCGCTTTGCCGTGTCAACAATCTCACCGGCCGATAGATCTAATAGTTTATGATCAAAGGCTTTGAGTCGGATTCTAATTTTACTGTTGGCTTCATCTGCCATTTTAGTTCCTTGGTATTACGGCTATTCAATAATCTCGGTACAAACACCGGCTCCGACGGTACGACCCCCTTCGCGGATCGCGAAGCGCATCTCTTTTTCCATCGCTACCGGCGTGATCAACGTCACTTCCATCTGCACGTTGTCACCTGGCATCACCATCTCCACGCCGTCCGGTAACTTGACCGTTCCCGTCACGTCGGTGGTGCGCAAATAAAACTGCGGTCGGTAACCGTTGAAGAAGGGGGTATGTCGCCCGCCCTCTTCCTTGCTCAATACGTAGACTTCCGCATTGAACTTCACGTGCGGCTTAATCGATCCCGGCTTCGCCAACACCTGGCCGCGCTCTACGTCTTCTTTCTTCGTACCCCGTAGCAATACGCCCACGTTGTCGCCCGCTCGACCCTCGTCTAACATCTTTCTAAACATCTCTACGCCGGTCACCGTGGTCTTCGTCGTGTCTTTGAATCCCACGATCTCGATCTCTTCGCCGACCTTTACGATCCCACGTTCCACACGGCCCGTTACCACCGTTCCGCGACCGGATATCGAAAACACGTCTTCGATCGGTAACAAAAAGGGCTTGTCGATGGGACGTTCCGGTTCTGGAATGTAGCGATCCACTTCTTCCATCAATTTGACGATGGAGGCTGCACCTACTTCAGAGGCATCACCTTCTAAGGCCTTCAACGCCGATCCCTTTACAATGGGGGTGTCGTCGCCGGGAAACTTGTATTGAGTCAGTAGTTCACGAACTTCCAACTCGACCAATTCGAGCAGTTCCGGATCATCGACCTGATCGACCTTATTCAAATACACTACGATGAAGGGCACACCCACTTGGCGGGCCAACAAGATATGTTCTCGGGTCTGAGGCATGGGGCCGTCGGCCGCCGATACCACCAAGATGGCTCCGTCCATTTGCGCCGCACCGGTGATCATGTTTTTTACGTAATCAGCGTGACCTGGACAATCCACGTGCGCGTAATGTCGCTTATCGGTCTCGTATTCCACGTGGGCCGTTGCGATGGTGATCCCACGCTCCCGCTCTTCAGGGGCTTTGTCGATCTGATCGTATGCCAAAAATTGGGCTCCGCCCTTTTCGGCCAATACCTTAGTAATCGCTGCAGTCAGCGTCGTCTTTCCATGGTCGACGTGACCGATGGTTCCGATATTGACATGCGGCTTAGTCCGCTCAAATTTCTCCTTCGACATTTTCAAGCCTCCTAAGAGTTTATTTTTACAATTCTCTCAAAACTAAATTTTTTCAATCATTCGGCCGGTCCACCCACAGGATGGAATCGGAGCTCAAACTACTTACCCTGAGTCTTAGCAATAATTTCTTCAGCAATATTCTTGGGTACCTGTTCATAGCAATTAAATTGCATGGTAAAATTCGCTCGACCTTGGGTTTGGGAACGCACATCGGTGGCATAGCCAAACATGCTGGAAAGCGGTACCATGGCCTTGATTACTTGGGTGCCCGTACGAATTTCAGTTCCCATGATGCGCCCCCGGCGAGAATTCAAATCGCCCGTAACCGAACCAACGAATTCCTCAGGCGTCACCACTTCAACACTCATAATGGGCTCAAGCAAGGCAGGCTTGGCCTTTCTCACTAATTCTTTAACGCACATGGAACCGGCAATCTTAAAGGCCATTTCAGAAGAATCGACGTCATGAAAAGACCCATCGTATAAGGTAACCTGCACATCGACGACGGGATACCCGGCAATAACGCCACCTTCGAGGGCCTCAACCACGCCTTTTTGGACCGCGGGAATAAATTCTCGAGGAATGGAACCGCCCTTAATCTGATCGATAAATTCAAATCCCTTACCGGTTTCTTGGGGCTTGGCCTTCATGAGCACATGAGCAAACTGCCCGCGACCCCCGGATTGCTTGGCATATTTTGTTTCGGCATCGGCATCGGCGGTGATGGTTTCGCGGTAGGCTACCTGGGGACGGCCCACATTGGCATCTACCTTAAATTCGCGCATCAGACGGTCGACAATGATTTCTAAATGCAATTCACCCATTCCAGAAATAATCGTTTGGCCGGTTTCTTCATCGACCCGCACCCTAAACGAGGGGTCTTCTTGAGCCAATTTACCCAAGGAGGTGGAAAGCTTTTCTTGATCTGCCTTGGTTTTGGGTTCAATGGCTACACTGATAACAGGATCAGGGAAATCCATGGCTTCGAGGATAATCGGATGGTCTTCATCACACAGCGTATCACCGGTGGTGGTGTACTTTAGACCAACTGCAGCGGCGATATCACCAGCTCCAATGGTCTTGATTTCTTCACGGTTGTTGGCGTGCATGCGAAGGATACGACCGATACGCTCTTTCTTTTCTTTGGTGGAATTAAATAGATAGGTACCCGCGTTCAGCCGGCCGGAATAAACTCGAAAATAACTTAATTGCCCCACGAAAGGATCGGTCATGATCTTAAAGGCCAGAGCAGAAAAAGGTTCGGAATCTTTGGGAGCCCGAGTGGCCGTTTCTTCACTGCGGGGCAAGATACCTTCAACGGGAGGAATATCTAAGGGTGAAGGCAGGTAATCAATCACGGCGTCGAGAAGCTGCTGAACCCCCTTATTTTTAAAGGCCGAACCACAAAACACAGGAGTAATGGCAAGTTTCAAAGTAGCTAGTCGAGCGGCTTTTTTGATCTCTTCCAAGGTGATGTCGCCATTCTCAAGGTATCGTTCCATTAAGACTTCATCGTGCTCGACCACCGCTTCGATCATTTTTTCACGATATTCTTTGGCCTGTGCCACTAGATCTTCGGGAATATCGGCCTCATCGAATTTGGCTCCCATGGAGGAATCATCAAACAAAAAGGCCTTCATGGATAATAAGTCGACCATACCCCTGAACTGATCTTCGGCACCGATGGGAAGTTGAAAGGGAACGGGATTCGCATGGAGTCGGTCCCGCATCATCTTTACACCATTAAAAAAATCTGCCCCGGTACGGTCCATTTTATTGACGAAGGCAATGCGGGGTACTTTATATCGATTGGCTTGGCGCCATACGGTTTCTGACTGCGGCTCAACACCGCCCACCGAACAAAAAACACCAATAGCACCATCGAGCACCCGAAGGGACCGTTCCACTTCAATAGTGAAGTCCACGTGACCGGGGGTATCAATAATATTGACGCGATGATTTTTCCAGGCGCAGGCAGTCGTTGCAGAGGTGATAGTGATACCACGTTCTTGCTCTTGAGCCATCCAGTCCATGATGGCGTTTCCGTCATGCACTTCACCGATCTTATGGGAGATTCCCGTTTAGAAGAGAATACGTTCGGTCGTTGTGGTCTTTCCCGCATAGATGTGGGCCATGATGCCGATATTGCGAGTTTTTTCTAATGAATATTCAGCCATTTTCTTTTAACCTAAAAAACCTAATTCAACGGATTACCAGCGATAGTGACTAAAGGCCTTATTGGCGTCAGCCATTCGATGCACATCGTCGCGTTTTTTGACAGCGTTCCCACGCCCGTGAAAGGCATCTAAAATTTCACCTGCCAAGCGATCTGCCATGCTTTTTTCGCCACGTTCCCGCGCATAATCTACCAACCACCTAAGCCCTAAAGAAACTCGGCGCTCGGGACGAACTTCCATAGGAACCTGATAGGTGGCACCGCCGACTCGACGGGACCGCACCTCTACTACAGGCTTAATATTGTCTAAGGCCTTCTTAAAAATCTTGAGAGAGTCTTCGTTCAATTTGCCCTGCACCTGCTCGAGGGATTTATAGACCACATTTTCGGCCAAGCTTTTCTTCCCCTGAAGCATGATCTTGTTGACGAACTTGGCAATCAACTTGTCGTTGAATTTAGGATCGGGGAGGATCTTTCGTTTACCTTTGTGACCTTTTCGAGACATAAGTTAACCTAATGAAATTATTTGGGTTTCTTGGCTCCGTATTTGGAACGGCTTTGGCGGCGCTTTTCAACACCCACCGTATCGAGGGTACCGCGCACGATATGGTAACGGACCCCTGGTAAATCCTTCACACGCCCCCCCCGAATCAAGACCACGGAATGCTCCTGCAAATTATGGCCTTCTCCGGGAATATAGGAGGTCACTTCGATGCCGTTAGTGAGCCGGACCCGGGCCACCTTTCTCAAGGCGGAGTTGGGTTTTTTCGGGGTCGTGGTGTAAACACGCACGCAAACGCCCCGCCGCTGCGGGCATCTTTGCAGAGCCGGAGCCGTACCTTTGTAAATGCGGCGCTTCCGCCCTTTGCGAATCAGTTGATTAATCGTCGGCATAAACCGTTCCAAGTATAAAAGACCCCAAAATTTGGGACAGGACCAACCTGGCCCCAAAGGGGGTCTTTGATGAATTTTCTCAATAATATCAAGTAATTATATAATAACTACACGCTTGAGCGGCGCGATAAGTAGCACGCCCCTGCAAAAAAAGTCAAGCAACTAGGGCCTTTATGCGGTCAAAGTGCTTTTATCATCCGTTTCTTCGTCTTCCTGGTCCTCCACATCGATTTTCAACTCACGGTAGCCCAGGAGTCCGGTTCCGGCTGGGATCAAACGACCCATAATGACATTTTCTTTAAGACCTCTGAGCCGGTCGATTTTGCCAGTTACGGCCGCTTCGGTTAGCACCTTGGTGGTCTCTTGGAATGAAGCTGCGGAAACGAAGGATTCCGTAGTTAAGGAAGCCTTGGTGATCCCCAACAATAGGGGCTCGGCCACGGCTGGTTTTCCCTTCTTCGCCGCCACTTCTAGGTTGGTAGCGATAAAGACATCTCGCTCGATGGCATCGTCGATCAGGAGGTTGGTATCACCAGGGTCTTTAATGCGAACCTTGCGCAGCATTTGCCGCACGATGACTTCGATATGCTTGTCGTTGATTTTAACGCCTTGCAAACGATAAACCTCTTGGGTTTCATCCACCAAATATTTGGCCAAGGCCTTTTCGCCCAAGACCCGAAGGATATCATGGGGGTTAGAACTGCCATCCATGAGTGGCTCCCCGGCTTTCACGAAATCACCTTCCCGTACGGAGAGATGTTTTCCCTTGGCTACCAGATATTCTTTGGCATCGCCCACTTCTGGGGTCACGATAACTTTACGTTTACCCTTGGTATCCTTACCAAAACCCACCACACCGTCCACTTCGGAGATAATGGCAAACTCTTTGGGCTTGCGGGCTTCAAACAGTTCAGCCACCCGAGGCAAGCCCCCGGTAATATCTTTCGTCTTCGTGGTTTCCCGAGGAATTTTGGCCATGACATCGCCGGCCTTCACCTCATCACCTTCAGACATAGTGATGTGGGCGCCGATGGGCATATAGTACCGGGCTTCATTTTCGGATTTGGGCAATTTTAGGGTTTTACCCGATTTGTCCTTGATAGAAATTCGCGGCCGTAGGTCGGCGGTCTTCGACTTGGCTTCGGTGATGACCTTCTGCGACATACCCGTTACTTCGTCCAATTGCTCCGACATGGTCTGTCCATCTAGGATATCCCCGAATTTCACCACTCCGTCGACTTCGGTCAAAATCGGAATACTGTAAGGATCCCATTCGGAAAGCAGCGTCTTGGTCTCAACCTTATCGCCGTCTTTCACAAATAGCTTGGCACCATAAGTCAGCGTGTATTTTTCACGTTCCCGACCGGTTTCATCCATGATGGCCAATTCGCCGTGTCGATTCATGACGGTGAGCGAGCCGGTCTTGTTGGTAACCGTCTTCACACTTAAGAACTTCACGATACCTTCGTTACGGTTTTCTAAAGTAGATTGTTCCGCGCGACGACTGGCCGTTCCACCAATATGGAAAGTACGCATCGTCAACTGGGTTCCCGGTTCACCGATAGCCTGAGCCGCTATGACCCCTACCGACTCACCAAGGTTGACCAAGATACCGCGGGACAAATCACGACCATAACATAGGGCGCAAACCCCCCGCTTGGTTTGACAGGTAAGCACCGAACGAACTCTAACTTTTTCTAATCCGGCCTCTTCAATGGTATCGACGAGTTGTTCATCAATGTGGATTCCCGCCTTCACCAACACTTCATTGGTATAAGGATCTTTAATATCTTCCAAGGCAGCACGACCCAGAATACGATCGCCTAGGGGTTCAATGATTTCACCCCCTTCGACCAGAGGTTCCAAGGTAATACCGTCTAAGGTTCCGCAATCCATTTCTGTTATGACGAGATCCTGAGCAACGTCTACCAAACGACGGGTTAGGTAACCGGAGTTGGCCGTCTTCAAAGCGGTATCGGCCAATCCTTTTCGGGCTCCGTGAGTGGAAATAAAGTACTGCAACACCGTCAGACCTTCACGGAAGTTGGCCGTAATGGGAGTTTCGATGATTTCACCGGAGGGCTTGGCCATCAAACCACGCATACCTGCCAACTGTCGCATTTGTTGGGCCGAACCACGGGCACCGGAATCGGCCATGATATAAATGGAATTGAAACTGGGGAGCAGTTTTTCCTTACCATCAGACCCCTTCAATCGCTCCCAACTCATTTCCTTCATCATGTCGGATGCGATGGATTCTGTAGCCTGTGCCCAAATATCGACGATCTTATTGTAACGCTCACCATCGGTGATCAAACCATCGATGTATTGAGTTTCGACCTCTTTAACCTCGGTATAAGCTTCATCTAGCTTATGGGTCTTGGTGGTCGGAATCTTCATATCGTCTAAACAGATGGAGATACCGGCTTGGGTAGCGAATTTATAGCCCAAGTTCTTCAAGCGGTCGGCCAATAATACAGTCTCCTTTTGTCCTGCTACCCGGTAACAACGGTCGACCAAATCACCTATGGCCTTTTTGTCCATGGTCTTATTGACGTAATCAAAATTGAGCGCCTTGGGAGCTATTTCGTAGAGCAAGACCCGACCCGTAGTGGTTTCCGCAAGCTTGCCGTCGATGCGCACCTTAATTTTTGCCTGCAGATTCAATTGACCACTTTGATAAGCCAAAGATACCTCGGCGGCACTGGCGAACGCATTTCCTTCACCCTTGGCCCCGGGCCTTTCCCGAGTCATATAGTAAATGCCGAGGACCATATCTTGAGTCGGAATAATGATGGGCTTACCGTTGGCTGGCGACAAAATGTTGTTGGTAGACATCATTAATATGCGTGCTTCGAGCTGAGCTTCGATGGATAGCGGCACGTGAACGGCCATCTGGTCACCGTCAAAGTCGGCATTAAAGGCCGCACAAACCAAGGGATGCAATTGAATAGCCTTACCTTCGACCAATACGGGTTCAAAGGCCTGGATACCCAATCGATGCAAGGTGGGCGCTCGGTTAAGCAATATAGGATGCTCTTTAATGACTTCATCTAAGACATCCCAAACTTCTGGCAGTTGTTTTTCCACCATCTTCTTGGCACTCTTGATGGTGGAGACAAAACCGCGAATCTCTAGCTTATGGTAAATAAACGGCCTAAATAGCTCGAGGGCCATGATTTTCGGCAAACCACATTGGTGCAATTTGAGGTGGGGACCAACGACGATTACGGAACGTCCCGAATAATCGACCCGTTTTCCGAGTAGATTTTGACGGAACCGTCCTTGCTTTCCTTTGAGCATATCAGAAAGGGAGCGAAGCGGGCGTCGGTTCGGACCGGTAAAGACCTTGCCACGACGGCCGTTATCAAAGAGGGCGTCGACGGCTTCTTGCAACATACGCTTTTCGTTCCGAATGATAATATCGGGGGCATTGAGCTCCATGAGTCTTTTCAGTCGATTGTTTCGATTGATGACGCGACGATATAAATCATTTAGATCACTGGTTGCAAAACGACCACCCTCCAGGGGAACCAAGGGACGCAAATCAGGCGGAATAACCGGAATGACATCTAACATCATCCATTCAGGCTTGTTCCCGGAATCACGAAACGCTTCCACTACCTTGAGGCGTTTTACCAATTTTTTCCGAGTCGCTTCGGCCTTAGTGGTTGCTAAATCTTTGCGAATCTTTTTTGCCAATTCTTCGGGCTCGATCTTTTTCAACAATTCGAGCATGGCATCGCCGCCCATACGGGCTACAAAGTCGCCTCCGAATTCCTGCACGGCAGCCTGGTATTTGTCTTCGGAAAGGACTTCACCTTCTTTAAGTTCCGAATTGCTCGGATCGAGCACCACATACCCTTCGCAATACAGCACTTTTTCCACATCTTTCAGGGCCATATTTAAAATCGTGGCGATACGAGAAGGTAGACTCTTTAAAAACCAGATATGGGCAACTGGGGTGGCCAAGTTGATATGCCCCATTCTCTCCCGTCGCACTTTGGAAGGAATGACCTCAACGCCGCATTTTTCGCAGATGATGCCCCGATGCTTCATTCTTTTGTATTTTCCACAGTTGCATTCGTAATCTTTAACAGGGCCGAAAATTTTGGCGCAGAATAGCCCATCTCTTTCTGGCTTAAAAGTACGGTAGTTGATCGTCTCAGGCTTTTTGACTTCGCCGTGAGACCAAGACCGAATCAATTCCGGGGAGGCCAAAGAAATTTTGATCCCTGAAAAAGAAAGTGGGTCTTTAGGTTTTTCGAAAAAGTTCTGAATATCCATTTTTACCTCTACTTGCCGCTCTTAGCGCCAAACCGGTTTAAATATTTTTAGACTCATTCCATTTTACTGAAACATGGTCCTATTTAGTCTTCTTCAATGAGTTCCACGTTCAAGGCCAAACTCTGCAACTCTTTCACCAATACGTTGAAAGATTCTGGGAGTCCGGCATCGAGGGTATTGTCCCCTTTTACAATAGCCTCATACATACGGGTTCGACCGATAACATCATCGGATTTTACCGTAAGAAATTCTTGCAAGGAATACGCAGCGCCGTAGGCTTCCATGGCCCAAACTTCCATCTCACCCAGGCGTTGACCTCCGAACTGAGCCTTCCCGCCCAGAGGTTGTTGGGTAACCAAGGAGTATGGTCCGATGGAACGCGCATGGATCTTGTCATCGACCAGATGGTGCAACTTCAAGATATACATGATGCCCACCGTTACGGGAGTTTCAAAGGCATCACCCGTGCGCCCGTCGTACAATATAGTCTGGCCGTTTTGAGGGAGTTCGGCCAAAGATAACATCTTTTTGATTTCTTCTTCTTTAGCTCCATCGAAAACCGGCGTCGCCGTATGGATACCCCGCCGCAATCGACTCGCCAATTCCAGCAAATCTTTTTGGGCTACATCTTCTAACTGGCTGGCTACACCGTTGTCTCCGTAGACATTCTTAAATAACTCAATGAGCTTTTCCTTACTCTGAGCAAGTTTCACCATGTGGTCGATTTTCTCACCCAAGCCTCGTGCGGCCCAGCCCAAGTGAATTTCCAAAATCTGCCCCACGTTCATTCGACTGGGAACACCTAGGGGGTTCAACACGATTTCAACGGGCCGACCGTCTTCCATATAAGGCATATCTTCAGCGGGAAGAATTCGGGAAATAACCCCTTTATTACCATGGCGTCCGGCCATCTTGTCACCCACGGAAATCTTACGCTTAATGGCCACGTATACCTTGACCATCTTGATCACACCCGGGGGCAGTTCATCACCCTTCTTTAACTTATTGATCTTCTGGTCGTAGACCATACGGGCGAATTCCACCTGCTCTTCCATGGCCTCAAAGATTTCACTGAGTTCACCTTCAATGT
The DNA here is from genome assembly GCA_021772695.1 of Deltaproteobacteria bacterium. Classification (GTDB taxonomy): domain Bacteria; phylum UBA10199; class UBA10199; order DSSB01; family DSSB01; genus JAJFLL01. Next base: position 6,427 of record JAJFLL010000199.1, on the reverse strand, counting down.
CATCACCGTCTTCAACGGTAATTTCGGTCCACTTTTCGACGGGGATCTGATTGAGCACGCCCTCGGTAATGGATTTACCCTTGGTCAGATAGACTTTCTCGGTTTCATCATCGATGACCTTTGAAGAACTAACCCGACCCACTAATAGGGTTTTCAATTTTTTAGCAAAGCTCTCTAATAGGATCTTCACTTCATCGCTTAAGTCCTTATGCAACTTTTGCGATTCCGTGTCTTGAATCTCTTTGGCACGATCATCTAGTTCGGCACCCTCTCGAGAAAAGACTTGAGCATCGATAATGATACCGCCAACACCGGGAGGTACCCGAAGGGAAGTATCTTTTACATCGCCGGCCTTTTCACCGAAGATGGCGCGGAGTAATTTTTCTTCAGGGCTTAACTGGGTCTCCCCCTTCGGGGTAATCTTACCCACTAAGACATCGCCGGGTTTCACCTCGGCTCCGATACGAATAATTCCCGAATCATCTAGGTCTTTTAAGGCCTCTTCGCCAACGTTGGGAATATCGCGGGTAATTTCTTCTCTGCCGAGTTTGGTATCACGGGCGACACATTCGAATTCCTCGATATGCACCGAGGTAAAAACGTCTCGCTTAACCAACTCTTCAGAAATTAAAATAGAATCTTCGAAGTTATAACCGCCCCAGGGCATGAAAGCGACCATGACATTTTGACCCAAGGCCAATTCTCCGTATTCGGTGGAAGGGCCATCGGCCAACACCTGGCCTACCGCTACTTTTTGCCCAACCTTCACCACGGGCTTCTGATTGAAGCAGGTGTTTTGGTTGGAACGACGGTATTTGGTAAGATTATAAATATCGACTTCGCTGGAATCCTTGCGGGAGGTACGGTCTGCCTTTACTACGACACGGGATGCATCGACACTCTGCACGGTTCCCGTGCGACGGGCGACAATGGTAACACCGCTGTCTGAGGCCACTCGACTTTCCACTCCGGTTCCCACCAACGGTGCTTCAGTGCACAGCAAGGGCACAGCCTGCCGTTGCATGTTGGAACCCATCAAGGCGCGGTTGGCGTCATCATGTTCCAAAAATGGAATCAAGGAAGCGGCCACACTGACCAACTGACTGGGAGAAACGTCCATCATATTAACATCACCGCGGGGTATCAATACGAACTCCCCGTTGCGGCGGCAGCTGACGAAATCATTGGTAAATTTATTTTTCTCATCGAGGGGAGCATTAGCTTGGGCGATATTAAAGCCCGCTTCATCAAGTGCGGAACAATAAACCACCTCGGAACTCACCACACCCTTCTCGACTTTGCGATAAGGGGTTTCGATGAAACCAAAATCATTGACTCGCGCAAAACTGGAAAGACTTGAGATCAAACCAATATTGGGACCTTCCGGAGTCTCAATGGGACAGATTCGGCCGTAATGGGTGGCATGAACGTCGCGGACTTCGAATCCAGCTCGTTCTCTGGTTAAACCGCCCGGCCCAAGGGCCGAGAGACGCCGTTTATGAGTCACTTCTGAAAGGGGATTGGTTTGATCCATAAATTGGGAAAGCTGTGAAGACCCGAAGAATTCCTTCACTACGGCGGAAACAGGTTTAGGATTGATCAAGTCGTGAGGCATCAAGGTTTCAATTTCTTGAAGACTCATTCTTTCCTTGATGGCCCGCTCCATTCGTACCAAGCCGATGCGATACTGGTTTTCTAACAATTCACCAACGGCTCGAACTCGTCGATTACCCAAATGGTCGATATCATCCACTTGACCGAGGCCATCACGAAGTCCGACCAAATAACGTATGGTTTCTAAAATATCTTCCTTACGCAGGGTGGTGATTTCTAAGGGGACATCAAATCCAAATTTGTGATTGATTTTGAGTCGTCCCACTTTGGATAGATCGTAGCGTTCCGGATTGAAAAATAAGTTTTCAAAAAATGTAGTGGCCGCTTCTACGGTTGCCGGATCGCCGGGGCGCAATCTTTTGTAAATTTCAGTGAGGGCCTCTTCGCTGGTCTTGACCTTATCGACTAACAAGGTGTTGCGGATGTAAGGTCCCACGTTGAGATTATCGATGAACAATAAGGGGACTTCCTTCACCTTGGCCTTTTTGATCTCTTCCCATTTTTCTTCGGTGAGCACTTCATTGCATTCCAAAATCACTTCACCGGTCTTCGGGTCAGCGATGTCATGGGCGGCAGGTCTTCCGATCACATCTTCTAATTCGGAGGGAATGGTCTGAACCTTGGCTTTTTGCAATTTTTCTTGAGATGCCTTACCAAAGCGACGCCCCTTCTTGACCACCACTTCACCGGTCTTGGGGTCCTTAATGTCTTTGGTGGCCCTTAAAAAAGGCAGCAAATCTAGATCTAGATTCTTGAAAACGTTTTTTCCGTCATAAGTAACCGTTTCGGTTTTATAAAAGAAATTGAGAATCTCTTCGGTATTAAGACCGAGAGCCCTTACCAACAAGGTAACTGGCATTTTTCGACGTCGATCGATTCGCACGTAAGAGATGTCTTTGGGGTCGAGTTCGAAATCTAACCATGAGCCACGATTGGGAATGATCCGGGCTGAATAAAGAATTTTTCCGGAAGAATGAGTCTTTCCTTTGTCACTTTCAAAAAAGGCGCCGGGAGAACGATGTAATTGAGAAACCACCACCCGTTCGGTACCATTGATGATGAAAGTTCCCGTATCGGTCATGAGCGGAATTTCGCCAAAATAGACTTCCTGCTCCTTGACGTCTCGAATGGTCTTGGCGCCACCCTCTTCACTGATATCCCACACCACCAAACGCACCGTTACTTTTAATGGTGCCGAAAAAGTCATACCCCGCTCCCGACACTCGGAAACTTCGTAGGCGGGCCGTTCAAAACGGTAAGAGACAAACTCTAAACTGGCCGTTTGATTGAAGTCTTTAATGGGAAATACGCTTTTAAAAACGCCATGCAAACCAATGTCTTCACGGCTTTCGGGAGCGACATCCGCTTGGAGGTATTTTTCATAACTCCTTTTTTGGATTTCAATCAAATTGGGGAGATCAATCACCCCAGGAATTTTCGAAAAATTTACTCGAATATTTCCGGCAGGAACTTGCGAAGGACTCATGGAATTACCTCAAAATAAGATGAGTGAAACCAAGGCGCCCCAAAACGGGACCCCTTGGCTTCACTCCATGGGTCAAATAGGAATAAAGAAGTGTGCAAGGAGATTACTTAAGCTCCACCTTGGCACCGGCTTTTTCCAATTGTTCTTTGACCTTATTGGCTTCGTCTTTATCGACGCCTTCCTTTACGTTCTTAGGCGCGCCTTCCACCAAGTCTTTGGCTTCTTTGAGGCCCAAGCCCGTAATGGTACGAACTTCTTTAATGACACCGATTTTATTATCACCAGCGGCGGTCAATACCACGGTGAATTCGGTCTTTTCTTCAGCGGCTTCGCCACCAGCAGCTCCGCCGGCGGCGATGGCTACAGGGGCTGCGGCGGACACGCCGAATTTTTCTTCGAAAGCCTTTACCAAGTCAGCGACTTGGAGCAGGGTCATACTTTCAACGGTTTCTAAAATGTCTTCTGGTTTTACAACTGCCATGGTGTATTCCTCCAAAATTAAATAGCAGAATTACTATGCTTGTTTTTGATCGCGGATCGCAGCCAGTACGGTCACCAACTGCCTTGGTATTGCGGCAAACACATTGACCATGTTTTGTGCCGGAGCCTGCATGGACCCCAACAACTTGGCCAACATTTCTTCCCGTGAGGGAAGTTTGCTGAGCGCCTCAACCTTTGCATGATCCATGATTTCGCCACTCATGAAGCCCGCTTTTACAGCGGGGACCTCACGGTCTTTTCCGAAATCAATTAGCGCCTTCGTGGGACTGACAGGGTCGCCCTCACTTGTAACCACCGCAATGGTTCCCTTGAAGTGTTCCTGCAAGGGTTTCATTTCGGTGCCTTCGATCGCCAATCTTGCCAAGGTATTTTTGACGACTTGCAATTTAGCAGAAGTTTTCAGCAGCTTCTGCCGGAGCTCATTCATCTCGTTTACTTTGAGGCCTTTATAATCAGCCAAAATAGTAATCGAGGCTTTTTGAAACCGCTCCTTCAAGTCCTGAACCGCATTCTTTTTTTCTTCTCGATTCATACCCCTCCTTTCGTGGGCTGCCACCAATTCTTACGCTGCATGCGCGGGATCTAAGGAGGGGTTACCATCCTCACATCTGCGTAGGCGATTAGCTTTTCATCATTATCTTCCCAATTCTCAAAGGGAAGACCTACGGTCTCTGACGCAATGGCCGGTCTTTATCTTGGAGGCCTATGTTAAAAACTCTGTCGGATCGATTCGAATTCCCGGACTCATCGTCGCCGAAAGACAAATCGATTTAAAATAAATACCTTTAGAGGCGCTGGGCTTGGCCCGTTGAATCGCCTGAATAAATACCCGTATATTTTCCGAAATTTTGTCGGAGCCGAAAGATACCTTACCAACGGCAGCTTGCACAATACCTGCCTTGTCGTTACGAAATTCGACTTTTCCGGCCTTGAGCTCCTGAACAGCCTGACCCACGTCAAAGGTAACGGTCCCTACCTTCGGATTGGGCATCAAGCCTCGAGGTCCTAAAACTTTTCCCAACTTACTTACTGTAGCCATCATATCGGGCGTAGCCACGACTTTGTCGAAATCCATCCAGCCACCTTGGATTTTTTCAACTAATTCATCGCTCCCCACAAAATCAGCGCCGGCTTCTTTGGCTTCTTTCTCTTTGTCTCCCTTGGCGAAGACTAAGATGCGAACGGTCTTGCCGGTACCGTTGGGTAAACTTACGGCTCCCCTCACCATCTGATCGGTTTGCTTTGCATCAATTCCTAGGCGAAGAGCGACTTCTACCGATTCATCAAATTTGGCGACTTTGATCTGTTCTAATAGGCTGCAGGCTTCATTGAGAGGATATTTTTTATCAATATCGACTTTTTGGGCGGCAGCTTTATATTTTTTTCCAGCCATATAATCCTCTTAAGAGACTTCTAGTCCCATACTTCGTGCAGTTCCTTCGATAATTTTCATGGCGGCCTCAATGGTGGTCGCATTCAAGTCGGGCATTTTGGTTTTGGCGATTTCTTCCACCTGAGCCTTAGTAACCGTACCCACCTTATTTTTATTGGGCACACCAGAGCCCTTTTGAATCTTTGCGGCCTTTTTCAACAAAACCGCGGCGGGTGGGGTTTTGGTAATAAAGGTAAAGGAGCGATCTTGATAGACGGTAATCACCACAGGAATGATCAACCCGTCGTCCTTCTGGGTCCTGGCATTGAAAGCCTTACAGAATTCCATGATGTTCACACCGTGCTGCCCTAAAGCGGGGCCGACCGGTGGCGAGGGGTTCGCTTTTCCTGCGGGGCATTGCAGTTTAATCAAAGCCGTAATTTTCTTTGCCATGACTTAAAATCCTCTAGGTTTTTTCAACCTGCATAAAATCGAGTTCAATGGGAGTGGATCGACCAAAAATACTGACCAAAACCTTGAGCTTGCCTTTTTCTGGACTGACATCCTCAACAACACCGGCAAAGGTAGCAAAGGGGCCATCGACGACGCGGACTGACTCACCTTTTTCAAATTCCACCTTGGGCTTGGGACGTAAGGTACCTTCATCGATCTGCTTGGTGATTCGCAGCACCTCTTCTTCGGGTACCGCGGGTGGGTTGTTACCGTGCCCCACGAATCCCGTAACCTTGGGGGTATTCTTTACCAAATGCCAGGTGTCATCATTTAATTCCATTTTCACTAAAATATAACCGGGGAAAAAACGGCGCGAAGTGGTTTTCTTCACCCCTTTTTTCATTTCGACCACACTTTCCGAGGGAACTAATATCTCGGTAAAGGCGTCGTTCTGACCCAAGGATTGAATACGCTCCTCAAGGGCAATCTTCGCCTTAATTTCGTATCCAGAATAAGTGTGTACCACATACCACTGATGGGACATTTTAAAACTCCAACCTAAAGGGCCAGGAAACTATTCGTTAAGGTTCCCCATAAGGTATCAAATAAAAACAAAATCACTGATGCAATGCCGACCATAATTATAATAACACCGGTCGACGCCATCGTTTCTTTACCGTTTGGCCAGGTGACCTTCGCTAACTCTAACGACACTTCATCGAGGAAGGTCACGACCTTTTTATTGCGCTTCACCATGCTAAAGGCCAAAAGTGAAAGTCCCAATGCCACTACCGCAGGCAATTGAACTGGCCAGTCCGAAAACAGCGGCAAGCGGAATATAGCCCAAACCTGCTCTAACATCTGGCGCAACAAAAACCACAGGGCGACGCCCGAGAACGCTAAAAAAAGATCCACCCATTTACGGTAACGATTCATTATTTTTCCATGGCAGGAGAGACAGGGATCGAACCTGCAACCCCCGGTTTTGGAGACCGGTGCTC
>JAJFLL010000198.1 GCA_021772695.1 Deltaproteobacteria bacterium | reverse complement strand
CAATCTAATATGCGTTCTTTCAAAGATTCCGCTGAAAAGCCTCCGAAGATGACATTGTGCACGGCACCGAGGCGGGCGCATGCCAAAAGACTCATGGCCAATTCAGGAACCATTCCCATATAAATAGCGATCCGGTCTCCCTTCTTGACTCCTAAGCTTTTTAATCCATTGGCCAAGCGCCCAACCTCTTCAAAAAGCTCGCGATAACTGATCTTGCGTTGTTCGGAAGCGTCATTGCCTTCCCAAAGAATTGCGATGGTTTCTCCGCGGCTCTCAATATGGCGGTCGAGACAATTAAACGCTAAATTGGTTTTTCCGCCTTCAAACCATTTTACTTGGATGGTTTGATCCCAATCCCATTGATTGACGCGATCCCATTTCTTAAACCAAGCAAACTCAGCAGCGATCTCGCCCCAAAAACCCTCGGGATCGGTTAAAGATCGTTGGTACATTTCTTGATATTCTTGAAAATTCGTTAAGTGAGGCTGGCAATTCTCAGCACCTACCTCGAAAGTACGAGTCTCGTGAAAAACATTCTCAATGGAAGATGCCATGAGTACTCCTCAAGGAACGGTCAGAATAAGGGTTGCGCCGTCAACACTTGTTTCATTAGATTTTGCAACATACCCCGTTCGAAGGGCAATTTTAAATGGCCCGCCGCAAAAAATTCTTTTAACGGTAAAGTGCCTCCCAAGCGGCATAGGTTCAGATAGTTTTTCATGGCCTCATCTTTGTCTTTTAGGCTTTGCATCCAAACCTGCCATGCGCCCACTTGAGCGATGGCATAATCGATATAATAAAAAGGCGCCCTAAAGAGATGGAGCTGTCGGATCCAGCGATGACTTTTCCACTGGGGGCAATCGGAAAAATCCATAAGGGGAGAATACTTTTCTTCTAGAGATTGCCATAAGTCAGCCCGACCTTCAGGGCCTTCCGCCTTGCCTTCATAGACCCGGTGCTGAAATTCGTCGATCATGGCTATGTAGGGCAGGATCATAATACTTTCGGCAAGATGTTTTTGCCGATATTTCACGGCATCTTCAGTGGTCAAAAATTCTTCATAAAAAGGATAAGCCAAAAACTCCATTCCCATAGAGTGTACTTCACAGGCTTCTAAGGTAGGCCAGCGCAATTCCACCATGTCGATGTTTGAACTTTCCCAAGCTTGGAAGGAATGGCCGGTTTCGTGCAACATGGTTGAGATATCAGATGCCTCACCCACGCTATTTAAAAAGATAAATGGCACTCGATAATCAGAAAAATCCGTGCAAAAGGCGCCCGGCCCCTTACCTTTTCTCGCCTCTAAATCGATCAGCCCCCAATCTAGCATGCGCTTAAAATGCCCACCTAAAACAGGAGAAAGTTTTTCATAGACCTTTAACGCTGTTTTCGGTTGATCTTTAATTTCGACCTTAAGGCCTTGAATCTGCCATTCCGGAAAATAGTCGCTATTCCAGACAGCAATTTTATCAGTTTTTAATGACTTTGCCTGACGCTCCCGAATTTTTTTTGCTAAGGGTACCAAGACTTCCCGAATCGATTCCCGCAACACTGCCACGTCGTCGGGACCATAATCGGTACGCCGTAATTTTTGATAGGCCAAGGGCACAAAATTATCATAACCCAGGGTTTTGGCCATTTGCCCACGAAGGTTCAAACACTTGTCATAAATAGATTCTAGGGGATCTCGATGGGTCAAATACCAATCGGAAAAGCTTAAAAAGCTGGCCTTGCGCTTTTCGGGATCTTTATCATTAGCAAATTTTCGATAATGGGCTAATGGGTAGTCGGTACCATCCACGGTAAACTTAGCGCTACCGGTCAACTTGGTATAATCGGATAATACTTGATTCAGCTTGGTTTCGACCTTGATGTTTTCAGTATCAAAAGAATCCGCTTCAATTTGTAATATAATGAAATATTGTTTGCCGAGTTTTTGTTCTAAATAAGCCCGTTCTTTTGAGGCCAATACCAGATTTCTAATCTTGGCATTCCACTCATCGGTCACTGGTTCCACGTCTTCTTGCAAACGCCTCTCTTCTTTTTCTAGTGATTCGTCTTGGGTGTAACATTGGTATGCCAGCTGAATCAATTCAAAGTGGGTGTGGATATGTGCCTTGGTTTCATTCCAAAACAAGACGGCATCTTCCCAGTCCTTTGAGCTTTTTGCATTTTCAAATTGGTTTAAAACAGCGGTGAAATATTCTTCTACATATTCTGCGGTTAATTCCTGGGTGTAATTGTGGAAAAATTGATTTTTTTTTCGATGTAATTTTTCTTGATACTTTTTTACGATCTCATGCATGGAACACTCTCCAACAAGGAAGGGTTTATCACAACGAGCCGTAGACCCATTATTTTTTGAGTTGAATCAATTGCTCGCGGCCCGGACCCACCGATAGCGCCACTACGGGAATCCCCAGTAGAGACTCTACCTTTTTGACGTAACGGCGAGCAGTCACAGGAAGATCTTGGTATTTTCGCACACCGGTCAAATCATTGCCCCAACCGGGAAGTTCCAAATAAACAGGTTGTACCTTTTCAAGATCATCAACCTGCGCTGGAACGTGTTTGAGAACTTTGCCTCCAAGCCGGTAGGAAGTGCAAATCTTTATTTTATTCAAGCCACTCAAGACGTCTAATTTTGTAAGAATTAATCCAGTCAGTCCATTAACTCGCCGTGCATGGGAGACCACCACTAAATCCAGCCAACCACAACGACGAGGTCTTCCGGTAGTGGCCCCAAATTCGCCCCCTTGGCTTTGTAAAAAAACACCAGTGGCATCTTGTAATTCTGTGGGAAACGGTCCGCTCCCCACTCGAGTAGTGTAGGCCTTGGCCACACCAAAAACCTCTCCGAGTTGACCGGGCCCTACTCCACTGCCGCAACTGGCAAATCCCGCCACCGTATTACTCGAGGTGACGAAGGGGTAAGTGCCATGATCCACATCTAGACTGGTACCTTGTGCCCCTTCAAAGAGTAAACTCTTCTTCTTTTGATGAAAATCCCAGAGAATCGGACCCGTATCAGCCACGTAGGGTCGTAATTTAGGTGCCAGTTTTTTAGCAACAGCGACCATTTGCTTAATTCCGGGAGCTTTCCCTCCCAACACCTTTCGTATATAGGCGGAGCGCTCTGGAAATAAGACCTTTAACCTAGCCTCTAGCAATTTTGGATCAATCCATTCTCCCATACGAATGCCGCGACGGGCCACCTTATCTTCGTAGCAGGGGCCAATGCCCCTACCGGTGGTTCCGATCTAATCTTTACCGCTTTGCTCCTCACGCAACTGATCAATTATTTTATGATA
>JAJFLL010000197.1 GCA_021772695.1 Deltaproteobacteria bacterium | reverse complement strand
GAGGTAAATAGAGCCGTTTTCTCTGCTTAAGAAAGTTGGTGAAGGCTAAATGAGTCGGTACCTCAGAACCCACCGACCAATAAAGTCCGAGACCGGGTGCAGCCTTAATAGCATCGCTTTGATTTAAATACTGAAGAATCTTGGTCTCGGCGGCATTTCGGGTGGAGGGATCCAGAGATTTTCTGAAAGCAATCATTTTGCTCCGTAAGGAGCCTTTGTCGGGGGGAGGATGACTCATGAAGGGCGGGAAAAAAATCCCCACCAGATATCGCGCGGACAATTTGCGTTTAAAACCCCAATCTCATAGGGGGGCGCTTCGGTACCGGCTTTAGGCTTCCCGATTGGAATCCCCGAAGGGTCGGGCCTGCACACCGCCGGCAGTGGAAACTCCCAATTTAAACGAACTAGGTTCTAAATCGACTTTTAGCCCAATTCGCGATGCAGGCAGGGAATTAACTTAATCTTATACCTCTTCTAAACATTCATCAATAAACTGGATGATCTCATCTAATTTTTTTTTGACCCCCGGTTTAGAGGTCTTTTTATTACCCTTAATCTTAAAGAAGTCATCGGCGATATTCAAGGCCGCAAGTAGGGCCACATTCAATGAAGAAACGGAACGCGTCTTTTCTTGTACATCAAATAACTTCTTATTGACGTAATCAGACACTTTTTTAACGTACCATTCGTCTGAATCGGTTTTCAGTTGAAATTTTTGGTTGAGTAAAATGACTTCTAAATTTTTTTTCACGGGAATTGACCTCAAGGCCCGATCATTGATCTTTCTTTGAGGTCTGTCAAGAGTTTGGAGAACCCTCATTTGGCCGAAGCCGACGAGGTTTCCCAAGCCGGTAATTTTTGCATCACAGCTCTTCCTTGAAACAGCGAAAGCAATCCTAAATAAAGGTAACCCAATTGAAACATGGCCAGACAATATAGGGTGGACCACATGCCGTGAAGGCAGGAAAAAACCACCGCACCGGTAAAATAGAGTCCTAATGCCAATTCGATCCAAGTGCTCCAGTGATAATTATTGCGATAATTGGTTTGGCTCCAAGCCTGACCTTTATCAGATATGGCGTATTTTGCGGTTCGACAAAAGGGAGATTTTCTTTTCAGCAAGGCCTCGACCACGGCAATGGAGTTATTGACCGCCAATCCGATACCCATGGCCAAATTTAGCGGCAAATAAATCAGTCGGCACTTCCATTTGGCATAGGCCTCCCGCTGCGAGCAGGCATAAAAAGTGGCCATGGAGAATGTGGCGAGAATAAAAATGGGAATATCGATAAAGAATGAAAAGTCCCAGGTATAATAATGGCGAATCACCACGGAGATAGGCAAAAGCAAAGACAATAATAGCACCAAGGGGTAGGCAAGGTTATTAAAGAGGTGAATGAGACCTTCCGCCTTCACCTTGAAGGGTAGAGAACTCTGGCACAAGGGTTTGGCCAGCTTCATAGCAGTTTGAATAGAACCCTTGGCCCAACGGTGCTGTTGGGACTTGAAGGCGTTCATGTCGACGGGAAGCTCTGCGGGAACCACCATGTCTGGTAGGTAAAGAAAGCGCCACCCCTTTAACTGCGCCCGATAGGAAAGATCGAGGTCTTCGGTCAAGGTATCGAATTGCCACCCTCCCCCGGCTAGAATGCAATCACGATCCCAGACCCCTGCGGTGCCATTAAAATTAAAGAAACGACCGGAACGATTCCTCGCCGTATGCTCAATCACGAAGTGACCGACGAGCAAAATACTTTGTGCCTGTGTCATCAATTAATAATCCTGATTCAAATGACCCCATCGGGCCTGCACCATCCCTACAGGCTCTTGAGCATAGAAATACGGAATCAGCCGCCGCAGAAAATCTGAATTGGGTAAAAAGTCTGCATCGAAGACGGCAATGTATTTTCCCTTGGCCACTTCTAGGCCTGCTTGCAAAGCTCCCGCTTTATAACCTTCACGATCCTTCCGGTGCAGGTAGCAAATGGGAACACCCGCCTTTTGGTAGTTCTCGACTTCCCTGCGGGCGAGGGCTTGGGTTTCGTCGGTGGAATCGTCGAGCACCTGAATCTCCAAGCGATCTCGAGGATAGTCCAATCTGGTCACGGCGGCCAATAATCGCGAGACCACAAATTTTTCATTATAAATGGGAAGTTGTACCGTCACGAACGGAATCTCGGGGAGGGTATCCCATGTGGGAACACCAAGAATGGGCCGATCGCGATGTCGAAAATAGAGGAAGGTCAGATAGTAGCGGTGCCATCCGAATAAGGCCAGGAAACCCAGGGTGCCAAAGTAGGCAAACAATAAGCTGAGCGATGCCAGGTCCATGCTTAGGTTAAAAAGAAAAGTCACTGATATGTCAAGGACTTATACTATTTTCCCCTCAGGCCTAGGTGGTAGGCTTAAAGTAGACGCGGCGTTCTTCAATATCCACCTTAATGACCTCTACCTTCATGGGCGTGCCGATCTTGATGACCTTTTTACCCCGTTCTGCGGTCAGGCGGTGGTGTTTTTCGTCGAAATAATAACGGTCTTCGCTCAATTCTTCCAACATGACGACGCCTTGAATGAAGTACTTCTTGAGCTCCACAAAAAAGCCGAATTTGGCGATGCGGGCCACGGTGCCCTCAAAGACATCCCCGAGGAAGGCCTTCATGAATAAAGCGGTGGTTAAATCCAGGGCCTCCCATTCGGCTTCCATAGAAATTCGCTCGCGGCGACTGGCGTGAATGGAGATGGCCTTTAAATTGGCACGCTCGTTCCGCAGATCTTTTGGCGTGGCCTCTTTTTTAGAAAGTAATTTTTTGAGGCAGCGGTGCAGTACCAAATCGGGGTAGCGACGGATGGGGGAAGTGAAATGGGAGTAACAAAGGGAGGCCAAGCCATAGTGGCCTTCGTTTTTCGGCGAATAGACAGCCTGTTTCATGGACCTGAGTAAAAAGTGTTGCACCAATTTTTCTTCCGCATGGCCTTTGGCCGCCTTAAGGACCTTACCCATATCCTTAGGTTCGGGCTTTTTGGGTAATTTCACCTGAAATCCCAAGTTGTGGAGCAGGGTTTGGAAGGTGGCAATTTTTTCAGGATCCGGTTCGCCGTGGACCCGGTAAATCATGGGACGCTTATGTGCGGTGACAAACTGGGAGACGGCCTCGTTGGCGGCCACCATAAACTCTTCGATGAGCATATGGGCCTCATTGCGCTCGGACTTGACGATATTTTCCACACTCCCCGCTTCTAAATCGAGGATAATCTCTGGTTCGGGTAGATCGAAATCGATGCTGCCGCGAGCCAAACGGTTTTTTCTCAAGATTTGAAAGAGGGCAAAGGCCTTTCGAAGCATGGGTAAGCTGGCACCGATTTTTTCTTGTGCGGCGGCTTCTTCCTTGACCACACCGTCGGCCACCTGCCGGTAGGTCAGGCGTTCTTTCGAGCGAATCAAACAGGAGTAAAAATCTTGCCCCACCACTTTACCCTGAGCATCGAAGGTGATTTCGGCGGTCATGGCCGCCCGATCCTCACCGGGACGTAGGCTACAAAGATCGTTACTCAAGACCTCTGGCAACATGGGCAAAACCTTTTGGGTAAAATAGACGGAGGTGCCTCGGGCGAAGGCCTCGCGATCGATTTGAGAGCCCGGAGTTACATAGTAACTCACATCAGCGATGGCGACCCAGAGGCGATAGCCTCCATCGACGGCCTGCACACAGATGGCATCATCAAAATCCCGGGCCGTCTCGCCGTCAATGGTCACTAAATCGAGGGAACGCAGGTCCCGTCGCAGCTCATCGCAGCGGGGCAAGGCCTGTCTTTTTAACTCATCGGCCTCGGCCAAAACCTCTTGGGTAAATTGGGTGGGCAGTTGGTGTTTTAATATCACGATATCGATTTCGGTCTTTTCGTCACCCCGAGCCCCAAACCATTGGATCACCTTGGCCCGGCCCGGCAACTTACCCTCGGGATAAGACATCACCTCGATGCCCACGGTTTCTCCCACGCGCCCACCCTTTAGGTCTGCGGCATCCACATGAAAATACAAACTTTGCCTGCCGGCCGGGCACACTACCAAATATTGGGAGTCGGACTTCTCTAAGCGACCCACAAACCATTTTTTACCCCGGGACAAAACCTCTTCGATAGAGCCCTCGAAGCGCTTGCCCCCGGTCTCTTGCCAAAAACTCACCTTCACCTTATCGCCATCTAAGGCATCGCCAACACGGCGACCTGGTACAAAAATATCTTCATGGTCGGGATCATCGGGCAAGATGAAGCCAAAACCGCCCTCACGGTGCATTTTTAAAAGACCGGTCAAGGACTGGGTAGGTGCAGAATGGCGCTTGGATTCCTTCGATTTTATTTTTGCCCGACCCCGTTTGGCAGGCCGCGACTGCTTGCGTTTTCTCATGCCCCCTTAGTAGTCTTCCCGGTAAGATCTGGCAAGCTCCATGGCAAGGATCCATTTCGGCTACGAATTGGGTTTGACTCGAAGCGGCAGCTTCGTTTAGTGCCCCTCCTGGCCATGAGGGCCCGCGCGAGAGTGGCGGAATTGGCAGACGCGCTAGATTCAGGTTCTAGTGTCCGCAAGGATGTGGGGGTTCAAATCCCCCCTCTCGCACCATAAAAAAAAGGGCCTCCTCCCATGAAGGCCCTTTCGGATGGATTTCGAATCGGAATAGAAAACTAAAATTTAGCTGGCCAAGGCTTCCCGGTCTTGCAGGGAGCGCAGCGGTTCAATAGAAAATATGAATTGCTTTTCTTTCAAGGTCTCGAGGATGAGGGCCACTTCGGCTTCATCTTCGGCGTATTCCCCGGACGCCAAATCACCCAGGCGAAAAATTTGATTTAAGATTTGAAATCCCACGTATTCACTGTTGGCCACATATTCGATGGTTCCCAATAATACCTCGTCATCGGTCTTCTTCAGGATTTCCAAGGCTTCGCTCAAGGTAGCCGCGCCTTGGTCTTCTAGGGCCCAATTGAGATGGGCGAGTAATCCTTGCAGACGCTCCACATCGAAAGCGATTTGCTCATAGGGATCGTATCCGGTCTGGGCCTTCCAATCTTCGCGGGAGCGTTCGTGGGCGATGGCCAACATCTGGCCTTCATAATCCCGGGTAATGCCGGCGATCACTTTGAGCAATTGGCTGGCACGGCTTCTAGCCTTCTGCCGCTGTTTACTTTCCAAGCCTCGGGATTGTCGAAAATCCTCCAAGGAAATGACACGGCCACATTCGGCCTCAGCATTTAGACTCGGGGTAGAAATATCTAATTCCATGCCCATGAGGTGATTGAGTTGTTGAAATTGTTCTGGGGTAATTCCGGTTTCGCGATTCGACATGTTCCATCCTCCTTTGCCTGGGCAGCTCGCCCAGTTACCTGAATAGAGAGCAAGGTTGATGCCAATCGGATTATTCAATTAACTAATTGATTTTATTTAACTTTAATCTTTAGGTCGTCAAGGTTTCTAATACATGTAGACATATTTTATATAAAATAAAATTTGAAATTTTAAGTTTTATAAAATGAAATTGGCTTTGCCTTTAGTAACCATTAAACTTGGTAGAATACAAAGCACCTGAAATAGAAAAAGGTCAGAGCAGATTTCTAAGCAAGCTTATCCATCTACTCCGACCCGGGGGCACACTTTCAAATTTTTTTTTGGGGACCGAGATCGATTATCGGGGTGATCTCGGCTGCGTCTCATCGACGCACGCCCTGAGATAATGCAGGACCGGTGCCACCGATGCCAAATTCCTAACTATTTGATATTTAATTATTTTTTAATATTTTTTCTGCGGGACCCTGATTTATGGATATCCATATTCTATATTAACATTCTATTTTATAGAAATTATGGTCTTTGGAAGAAAGCCGGCCCCTATGCTAATCAAGGCCCATGCGCACTTACTTCATCACCGGAGTGGCAGGATTTCTCGGCTCCCACTTGGCCCAGGCCCTTTTGGCCCAGGGCCATCGTGTCCTGGGACTCGATAACTTCGCACCCACCTACCCGAAGGCAAAAAAGGAATATAACCTGGAACAAATTAGTGCCCACCTAGGAGGAGCCGACCGCTTTCATTTTATTCCCGGAGACCTACGGGAGCCTGAACGGTGGAGCCAGGTCCTGAAGACCGAAAAGGTTCATGGGGTCATCCACCTTGCGGCCCTGGCCGGAGTGGCGGCTTCCATCGAAAATCCCCAGGCCTTTATGGAGGTCAATGTGGGCGGCACGGTGCAATTATTAGAAGCCATGAAGGCCGCAAAGCTACGGCGCCTGGTCTTTGCCTCTTCGAGCAGCGTCTATGGCAACGATTCCCCTGCCCCGTTGACGGAAACGGCTCGAGCCGACCGTCCCCTTTCGCCCTATGCGGCCAGCAAACGCATGGGCGAACTCCTGTGCCAAACCTATCTTGGTCTACAGGGATGGCGGGCCGCTTGTCTGAGATTTTTTACTATTTATGGCCCGAGACAACGCTCGGATTTGGTGATCTACCGATTTGCCCAAGCCATGCTGCGAGGGGAAACCATCACTCTCTATGGGGATGGCAGTTCTGCCCGGGACTATACCTATATTGATGACGCCGTTGGGGGAATCCTGGCGGCCTTGCGATGGCTTGACCAAGAATCCGACGACCAGCATGGTGTGGGCATATTTAATCTGAGCGGTGGACAAAAAATTTCCCTCCATGAGATGGTGGGCCAACTGGAAAAACACCTGGGACTCAGGGCAAAAAAAAATTACGCCCCACACCCCACTTGGGACGTTCGTAGCACCGAGGCAAATTTAGACCACAGCAAGCAGGTTTTGGCCTATGGACCCCAAGTAAGCTTTGCTGAAGGCATCAAGCACTTCTGCCAATGGTTTCAAAATCAGGAATGGGGCCAAGACTGGTGCCGCTAAGAGATCTGCCCCCATGAGGAGATGAAGAATGAAAATAAAATATTGGATCGTAGCCCTCACTTATATCGCCTTACTGAGCCCTCTGCCCGCTCAGGCCACCCAAGATTTAGACCTGATTTTTCTTTATCCCGGGGGCCAAGGCTCAGCCGAACAAGCTCAACCGGTCTTAGATCAATTTTCCGAGGCCTTGAAGACCAGTAGCGGTGGCAAACTCAACCCAAGCGCCCGATATTTTACCGACACCAAGGCGGGAGAAAATTACATCGCTTCGGGAAAACCCGCCGCGGGCATTTTGGCCGAAGATTTATTTTTAGAAAAGGGCAAGAGTTGGCAGGCCGAGCCCTTACTACAAACCCAAATGTTACCCAGTGGCGACGGCACCAACGAATATATAGTAGTGGGGCCCGCAAAAAGCTCCTTACCCACCTCGGGAGCAATCACCCTCATCAGTTCCCGGCCTTTGGCTGGGGCTTTTGTCAAAGACCAACTCTTTCCCGACTGGAAGCTGACCGTGCAAGTGAACGCATCAGCCAATGTCATGGGTACCTTGAGAAAAATTGGTATGGGTGGGGAGCAGGCCTACGTCCTATTAGATCAATTTGAATTCGCCAATGTCTCTCGGCTACGTGCGGCCTGGGTTGCAGGCATTCAAGAACTGGCGCGCTCGGCAAAAATATCCAGTGCACCGGTGGTGGTCTTTTCGGGACGCCTCAATGCCGCCGATCAGGCCCTGTTAAAATCGGCCCTGCTCAAGATGGGGAAAAACACCCAATCCAAAGAAGTCTTAGGTCTGCTGCGCCTGAAGGGTTTTCAAGAAAAGTAAGCGGTCATGGGTACGGCCATGGGGTAAAAATTCCCCAGGGAAGGCCATGTACAAAAACCCCCGACATATCGAGCCCTTATTGTTTTCATTAACAAAAGCGACAACTTATCGCCCAGAAATGCGATAATTTTTCTGTTGGGGCATGGGGATAGACACTGCTTAAGGCTTTTGAAGGTTAG
This sequence comes from Deltaproteobacteria bacterium, assembly GCA_021772695.1. Lineage (GTDB taxonomy): Bacteria > UBA10199 > UBA10199 > DSSB01 > DSSB01 > JAJFLL01. Next base: position 10,135 of record JAJFLL010000197.1, on the reverse strand, counting down.
GGAGAAATATGCACTCTATGAACACCATATCCACGGAGTCCCCGTTCGACTCCAAGTCCCCTGAAAATCGTTACCTGTTATCTTTGGCCCATACCCAATCGGCCGTCGAAATGGATTTTTCCGCCAATCCCAACATCCTCCTCGATATCGAAGAGTTTCAAGATGTGGTGGGTTTGTCTTCACCGGTGCAAGCCGGCATCTTGGTGAATCAGGATCACTCCTGTTGGTTGACCAACTTAGGGCGACCCGGCACCACCGAAGTCTATCGCCCCGATAATAAACGGCATCGCAAGTTGGCCTACAATCAAGTGGCCTATGTGAGACACGGCGACTTGGTGGGCTTCTACGGAAATTATTTCAAAGTCTTCTTTGGCTTTTCTACCATTCAGCTTCGCCCCGTCGTGAAGAGCTAGTTCAACCTAGGAATTCACCTTAATCTTAGAAAAATTTTCGGTGACCTGCCGCAAGGCCTCGTAGGTGACGATACCTGCAGAGGTAGACAAGTTTAGCGACCGGGTAGGCCCCCACATGGGAATGGTGCAAAGATCTTTTTGAAACTCCTGCAAAATTTCATCGGGTAGCCCTTTGGTTTCCGAACCAAAGATCAAAAAATCACCGTCCTGATATTGAACTTCCGTATAGGGCCGCTTGGCCTTCTTCGAAAAAAAATGCATTCTGGCCTGGGAATATTTCTGTAAAAAAACGGCCCAACTATCATGTTGGTGCACGCTTAAATGTTGCCAATAATCCAGACCGGCTCGTTTTACGGCTGCAGCGTCGGCCTGAAAGCCCAAGGGGTGAATCAAATGGAGCTCACATTGGGTGGCTACGCAAAGCCGGGCAATATTTCCCGTATTGGGGGGAATTTGGGGTTGATAGAGCACAAGGTGTAGCATAAAGGCCCCAGAAATCCCTGGGGGGAGGAATATAGCAACAGAACCGGGAAAAAAACGATAATTTTTATGTCAATTCTCGCCACGGGGGCACGTGGAGGAGTTTCCAGTGACCTTTCCGGTGTCGCCCCGTGGATCTCAAAGTAGATCTTCCGGACAAGTAGTACCTGCCGATGACGCTTCTGAGCGTAGCCAGCCCCCTGCGACCTCAATCTCGACTGGCGTTGTGGGGAGCCTGGGCATCGAAGCGGCCTTCATGGCTGCCGGTGATGCCGGCTTGCCGGTTCGCCTCGGACTCTTGGCACAATTTCGCCCCCACCCCATCTTCGGCCTCGGCCTGCATCTCGATACTAATTTCACTGACGAAGTTCTGGTGGGACTCCGAGCGGAGGGGGAATACTCCATCATTCCTGAATTTTCTTTATATGCAGCCCTCGAAGGTGGTGTCCGTGTTTTGACCGGGCAAGAGCAATTTATTGCCGACCTTGAAACCCGCGCTCCAGTAACGGGCATCCTTGCCGTACTGGGAGGAGAAATGGGCGCACGTATTCCCGTCGACGATGTCTCCATCGATCTTTGGGGACGCTTTTTATATTCCCCTTCCGGTTCTGTCTCCATTCCGGGCATGGAAGTGGAAGGCAGTGTTATTCCCGCCCAGGGCGCCATGGTCGACGGCATCGAATTTTCCGTAGGCATTCGTTTGAATCTGGAATTTCCCTTTGGTGCCAGACCCAGAAGTTCTGAAGCTGAAGACGATGTTTCCCAAACGCCAACGGCTCCACCGACTCCGCTCACCCAAGCTCGAAGTGCCTTACAAGATTTCAATACTAGTTTAGATACGGTGATTGAACGGGCGCAAACCCTGGCCCCTGCACAGGCCACCGAGGATCACTCCCACACCGGACCTTCCCGTGAAGAAATTCTCAGCCAAATCCAAGCAGACCTTCAATCCCTCGATGACACCGCCGAAGCCTTGGATGAAGAAATTTCAAGTTCCCTAAGGGAGTATGGAGAATGGATCGAAGGAACGGAAATTTTAAGCCATTTGCAAAGTCGTATGGACCGCATCTATTTCGGACAATTAGCCGGCGATTCCCCAACGGTGGATTTGGATACCATCCGCCGCTTTGTCACAGATTTTAGCGAAGCCATACAAAACCAACCGGCCCTTAGGTATCGCCTGCGACAACGGGAAGAATCCTATGGTGCGGCCACGTATTTGGATCGACAGCTTCGTGCCTTGGTAGGCAAGATGGCCGAGATCCAACGCAGAGTTCACCATGACAGAAGCCTAGGCGTCACCCCGGCCGATCTCGATGATCCCATCGCGGTCATCGTCGAGGCTCGCGGTCATTTAAGGGAACTTAGGGAAGGCGAAGAACCCGCAGACTTTCGCCCCGGCTCCGAACGCATGACCGCCTGGCGCAGCACCTTAGACACCATGGCCGCGCGCATCGAACAACTCAACGGCGATGTGCCCGAGGCCTTGAAGCAAGAACTCAGAGATCGTCACCAAGAATTACGCGGTACCTTTGAACAGGCGGTGGCCAATGTGGAATTGGAAGCGGCCCATCTGCAACTCTACCGGGAGCAATTAAGAGATCATATTGTCGCCTTCCAATCGGCAAGAAACCAAGCCGGTGAAGGCAACTTTCGTGCACGCCGGACCCGAGCCCAAGAAGCCTTAACCCACATGCAAACCATGGTTCGGGTACTACGAGCATCACCGGAAAGTTTTCGCATTCGCTTTCGACGCACCATGGATAATCTTTCGGAACTGCTAAACAACTTTGTTCGCTCCGACTTGCCCGCACGAGACAGCCATTGGCACCAAGCCGGTCAAGGCGCCCTAGAAATTTTACGTTTATTAAATCCGGAATACGACGCCCCAACGCTGCCGGTGCCCCGCAGGGTTCGGCGAACACCAAGGCCGACGGATTCCAGTAGAGTAAGACCCAGGCCGACGCCCCCACCGCCGTCTCCTTCGGGTCCACCGCAAGGCGGAGAATAGTTTTGTTAAGAGGAAAAGACCTATGAGTTCACCAGTACGATTTTTTTTAGGACTGCCTCGGGAGGCCCAAGGGGACCTTCCCGAGATTCCCACCAACCCCGTTCCCAATCAAGGACCTGAGGGCGGCGCTGTTGCCCAAGGGGAACACTTGGCCCGAGAATCTCAAGGTCAATTATTCGGTCAATTGGGTGCTGGTAGCTTACAACGACTTTGCGCTACCGGGAGTGAAACTCCCTGTCTCGAAACCATCGAGGCCAATTTAGCCGAAGCGAATTTAAATAATTTGGGAAGATACTATGACACCTTGTTAGCCATTTCAGCTGAGGCTCAAGGCATGCAACAAATGGCCCGTTCCCAAGGAATGGTATTAGCCACCCCACCAGAGTTTCATGCCATCGCGGTACGAGTCATCAATGAAGTTTTACATCTTTTGACGAGCCCTCGCGTACAAGGTTCGTGGAGTTCTAACGCCGGGCCCTTGGGGCTTCGAGATACGGCGAAATTTCTCTTCAATATTTTACAATTCGGCGGTGCCCTGTTGCACAGCAATGCCGAAGGCGCTTTGAGCCCACCGCACCGCAGTTTGCTTTTGCGCCTGGCAGAGCGTACCCAGGCCTTTGTTTCCGCGAATCAAACCCAGTCGGAAGCGTCCGCCATTCCGGTGGCCCAACGACCCAATCCCCTACCGGGATATTTAGTCAGTTTTGTCGACGCCCAAGTTAGCGTCTTGGGTGAGGATTCCGCGGGGGCCATTGCGGCTCTGGCTAGTGCTCGCCAACAAATCCAGGCCGATGACATCGCTTCTCCCCTGACGCCCGAAGAGGCCACGGGCCTAAGGAACCAAGTCCGCTTGGGCGTCAATGCTACCTTATTTCAATTGGCCAATGATCCGAGCGCGATCCTTTCTCTGAATGCCCGCACCCGGACCACCCTGTCGGCTTTAGGTTATCTTTCTCTGATCACCCGTAATGCCGATCAAGAAGAGGAGCTTAGCGAGGCCGAGCAAACCCAACAGGTGCAACAGGTCCAACAATTTCAATTTTTGGCGGCCATTTTGCTCAACGACGGCCTGGCCGGACAAGATGCCTCGGCCGTCTTAGAGGCGATGAGCAGCATCGGGCAATTGGACGACCAGTCTCGAGGCATGCTGGGACAAATGTTACAAGGTCGAGACGGAGCCACTCCTGAAGCCATTCAGCAAGCCCTCGATGAATATGAAGTCCAACAACGCACTCAATTGATTGAGCAATTTCAGCAAAGATTCGGCAGCAATCCCGAATTCCGCACTGCTTTGAACCAAATGGGGATCGAGGGAGATATCACTTCGGAGGATTGGACAACCCTCTTTGAAAATGCCCGCACCGTGGCCTCCCACATTTTGGAACACCAGAGTGAAACCCCTTTCAATGTTATTTTAACCCAGGATGGTGAGCAACGAGGACTGACCCAGGCTGGTGCCATTTTAGACCGTCATCCCATGCTGCGCGCTCGTGTACTGCAAGCCCTAGGGATGCAAGATCCCGGCGACGGTTCCATCGAAGGCGAAATGATCGCCTTCATGTTGGCCCACTATGGCGGCCAGACCAATAATTTACTGGATGCCAGCATCCCAGTGGCCGAGCGGAGTGAAGGCTATACGGAATTTGCCGAAGCCATGTTGACGGTAAGTCTGGGGCTTGAAGGTGAAGGCTTGGACCAGAATTATACCCAACCGGTGCAAGGCTTGATCGAAAGCTTTCAGGCTCTGGCTGTAGAACACGAGACCTACCTGCCCGCCTTCCAATTATTTTTGACCGAGTTGAGCCAAACCCAACAGATCGCTCCAGATGTGGCCATGCCTGAGTCGTTGCAAAACATCGCCACCCGGGCCTTAGAAAATAATACGGGATTTAGTTTTACCCACGTGATGGAGAACACCCTGCTGAGTCCCGAGTTCTGGGGCATGACCATATTCGGCACCCTTGCGGCCGGCGTCGGTGAAATGCTCTTCCTTCGTGCCGCCGGTACCGAAGGGCGCCTCGGTGCCTTGGTACGGGGCGGACGCGTCACCGGTTGGGGCCATTGGGCCATCGGTACGGGTGTGGCCTTGTCCATGAACGTGGTGGGATCGGCCATCTATGCCATGCGTCGTGACGACATGGATTTTTGGACCACGGAAAATTGGTCCCATATTGCTTCCGGCTCCCTCTTTGCCGGCGCCGCCATCGGCATGACCATCGGCGTGGGTCCTGCCCTTTCTCGGCGCATGGGCATCCTGCCGGGAACCACACCCAGTTTGGGGCAACGCTTTGGCATGCATTTGGGCAGCGTGGGGCTCGGCACGGCCTTCATGGGCTTCGGTGCCATGGCCAACCGTTCTCTCTATAGCGGGGAGTGGCAATGGGCCAGCGGTGAAGAATGGGCTGAGACGGCCATCACCCTATGGACTTTTGATCGCATGAGCCATTGGGCCTGGCGCCCCATCGGCAGCCGCTTCTGGCCCGAGGCCATGGTAGGTCCCCACAGCATGCGTGGCATTGAAAGCTTTGCGGTAGAACCCATGATCGCAAGGCGCCCGGGATTGGCCACACAACGGTCGGAATTGACTCGCTATCTGGCTCGCGAGATGGCCCGCGGTCGTTTCCCTTACGATTTGTCGGAGCAATTGGGGCGCGAACGTATTCCCCTCTTTGATCTTGAGGCCGAAACCCCATTACGTTGGGTGACTCGGGAAAGTTATGCCAGCCAAGAAGGGGAAGTGCTGTACCGCTCACCAGAGTTTAACAGTCAGATGCGCGCCATTCGCGCCGAAGCCCGCGCCCTATTGTCCCAGCATCCCCGCGCCCGCCATGTTTGGATCGAGGCTTCCCGTGAGGCCGACGGCACTTTAGTCTTGGAACCTTCATTACGCCCTACTGCGGATCGGTCACGACGCTTTACCATCGACAACGAAGGCACCTTGGACAATCTGTCCACCCTGGGTGATCCCATTTTGCTCGATGCCCTGATGCGAGTGGTGGAAGCCAGACAAGTGGCCGCCAGAGAAATCACGGTGGGAACGGGTCCAGAGGCAGAAAGCACCTTCACGCAGGCCCAGGAAATCGCCAGCAATACCCAACACCCGGTCCACCGCCGCCTCATTCAAGTCTTTACCCAGGCGAGGCGCGCCCTGCAGGCCCAGATCGATGGTGGCTTAAGCCAACCAGAAATTTACGTACGCCTGCGACGGGATGGAGAACGAGTGACGGCCGAAGTCTTGGAAGAGGCACCACCACCTAGCGAAATGGAAGGTGTGTTACGAGTCCACAACCGCGGGTATAGCGGTGAGGCCGTGCGTGCGGCCACCGCAAGCGATCGTCTCTTAGGTCTATTGTTAGAAACCCTGCACGATAGTTTTTTTCCCGTTCCCGTAGGCACCTCCGTACCGGGCACCACGGGTGACCATGCTGGTCCCACCGACGTGACTGTTGGGGTCCGACCGGCACCTCCGCGCCCTCGTGCCCGAAGTCCCCGACCCTCACCGCCTCCGGTACCCCCCGCGGCGCGCCGCTCCGTACCGCCAGCGCCACCGGCGCTCCCGACCACTACGGATCTTCCCGGCTTGGCCGAACAGATTCGGGCGAAATATCCCGAAATCACTGGGCCTCAACTGCGACAAGCCGCCGAAATATTGGCCGCGCAAAACTTTACGGCTGGATACCTCCGTGTCCAGTTGGAGGTGGCCAGCACCACCGGTAGCGTGGGCACCCATCCCACCATCAATGTCTTTCGCACCACGACGGGAGAATTTCATTTTATGGTGGAAGGCCACCAACCTCCCGCCGGTGAATTTTGGGGAAGTTTTCGCATCGCCCGCAACCAAGTGATCGATGTGCAATCGGTTGATCCGGTTTTTCAAATATTGCTGGGGGAAGGCATGGAATACGGTTCCTTGATGCTAGGAACGCTAGCCAACCAATTCCCCGAACCCGTAGCCCCCGAATCGGAACCACCGCCCCCGCCAGCGCCATCGCCTCAAAGACCCCGCCGGCGCACGGGAGACCCCATCGGCGGAACCACCCAACGGCGGGCCGTCAGCCAGGAATTAGTGCAACGCAGCCAGCAACGGGGCGATGAGGCCACGGAGATCTTTCCCACCGAGGCCCAAGAACCACTGGTGGAAGAAAGCCGCAGCGGTCCCATGCCCGAAGAAGCCCAACCCACCGAAGAATTCTTTGACGAGGTGGATCCCCTCGATGTCATTGAATTGGAACCGAGCGGTGTCGACCCGGCACCCTTGCCCATGGACGCACGCCCCACCCGCAGACCCGATGAAACTCCGGGAGCTGCAGGCGGGGAACGACTGCCAAGACCGACTCCACTGCCCAACGATCTAACCGGAGCTCCGGCGTCGCCCAGAACACCGACGCCTCCGCCCTTACCGCCCCGACGACCGGCGAGCCCGGAACCTCCCGTAGAAGCTTCAAGTGCTGCAGAAGCAGCTGAGGCCGACCCCATCCCATTGATTCGCGAGCGGGTGCTAGGCATTTCCGCCCAAGACACCCTGCGCCTCGAAGGGGTGGCCGATCAAATTGAAATTCAGCGACTCGTGGGCGAACTTGAAACCTTGCCCATTCCCGAGGCCGGTACCCAAGGTACGGAATCTCGCTTTGAGCGCATCTACATCGTCCACAACCCGGGTGAACAACCTGCCTTCGATATCATGCCACGAAATATCGTGGACCGCATGGTGGCCGCCGACTCGGATATGGGCTTTTTTATCTTAAATCGCCAATTGGTCTGGGATGCCCATACCAATCAATACCAGGTGAGACGAGTCAGTTGGTCACGCGGTTCGGGACTTCCTGAGGCTTTGACTTCCCTGCTGCAACGCATCTTTACTCGGGATTAATGCCGCATCGTTATTGGGAGATCGCCGATAATATTAAAGATTCCACGGGGGCACCGCCTGTGGAGGAAACATGACCGGCCCCATTCATACCCCTAGTAGCCCCTTGGTGGGAAGACTAGGCACCACGCTCAGCGAACAACCTCGCTTATCTTCACTACAACAAATGGACCGCATCCGCGGCACCACCGGCCGGTTGAGCGAAGATCAAGAGGCACAATTTCGCCATGCCTCCGACGCCCTGCTGCGCATGGGCTCCCAGGAACACCGCACCAGCATTTTGGCCCACCCCGATTTTCAAGGTGGGGAAGCCGCCTACGATCAAAGATTGCAACAGGCCCTCGGATGGGTCGATGCCGGTCATCGCGAAGGCTATTATCACGCCTTTCGTTGGCTCTTTGTCTTGACCCATCACCGTTTGGAAGACCCTGCCCTGCAAGGCCAAGCCATCAATTATATTCAACGCTTTAACGAACTGGCCAATGATTACCGCGGATATTTTCAAAACGACGGCGAGTTGTCCCCCTTACATCAATTTCGATATTTGCATCACACCGCGCGCATCACCCGCACCATGCTGGCCCGCATCGAGGACAGCCCCGCATTTTCCGAGGCCCACCCGGAACTCGTGGCCCAGTTGCGCGAAACCTTGAGTCGAATTTATTCCGATTTACTCGACGACGCCCAAGGCATTGCGGTGCATCAGCTGGGGGAAGGCGAAATTTCGCCCTTAGTGACCGACATCGAGATGCGTCGCGCCCTCTTGTCTCATAATTTTTCCGAGGCCCGTTCCTTGGCTTGGAGATTGTGCCGCTATTATCAAAACCATCCATTGAGTGAATCCGAGCCCGAAGCAAGTGGTGAACTCTGGACCTGGCGGGCCGGACACGAAATTTTAGAAGACGGCCTGGCTGTGCACCTGGCCAATGATATGCATCAAACCAGTGATGCAGAGCGTTCGCAGATGATCTTGAACAGTATGGCTGCGGAACTGGTGGTACAAGCCGCCGCCTCGGTGGACGGCATCAACCGGGATGACGAAACGGAAATTCAGAGCCGTTATCAGGCCTATTCTACGGTTGCTACTGCGATGATATTGGCCCACCCGGGCATGAGTATCCGTGAAATCACCCAGCGCATGGCTTCGGAAGATTCCCTCGAAACCCTACAGCAAGAATTAGCTGCTGTCAGCGAAACGCACCCCGATGTGGCCGAGCGAATCGCCGAAGTCCAAGAAAGTTTGGGCGACACCCCATTGGTGAATGCAGCACGCCAGGCAGCGGCGCGCATTTTGCGACATGCCGAAGGCCCCGGCCACACCCTGCTCGAAGCCGTTTTTAGCCGCAGCGAAAACCTCGCCTATAATCCGGTGGCGCAAGTACGTGAGGCCATTGAAGCCTACCCCCAAATCATCGCCGATTTAGAATTGAGTTTTGACCACAGTGATCATGAAGCGGCCGCCTTAGAGTTACTGCGCAGCGGTCCTCAAGCGGTTACGGTGCTGCAGGGCTATGCCCAGCAGGTGCCGCGAGAACAGGCCGCGGGCATTCGCGCCATCGCCGACGCCTTGGCCCAACAATCAACACCGAGCGACATCCTCAACCAATTCACCGGAGAAATGATCGAGATCTATGCCGCGCAATTGCGCAGTGATAGCGAAGCCACCTTTGCCGGTGTGGTCAATAGTCTGCATTTGATCAACTCCTTGGAAGATTACGCCGAGGGTATTCCCGTCCATCAAGAATTGCGCACCCACACCGCAGACATGCTCGAAGAATTAGATTCCATGGGCTTTGGGGTGGAACGTGCCTTTAACCGCATGACCTCGGGCGACTCTTTATGGTCCTTGGCCGCCGGTGCCCTAGCCGCCGAATTTTTACCGGCCTTTTTATTGGCCCGAGCCGGCACCGCGGCACGGGCTGGTAACCTAGGACGCTTAGTAACCGGTGGCGCCCTCACCTGGCGAGCCCGTGTGCTCACCGGTTTTGTCACCGGGGCCACCATGAGTTTAGTGGGCACCAGCTTGCATCACCGTAGTCGGGCCCAAGAAGGTCTGCACACCACCTGGGGCATGTGGGGTGAGGACCTAGCAGTCAGCACTGCCATGAATACCGTTGTCTTCGGTGCCACCATGCCATTGAGTGCACGTTTGGCCCGCGCGTTGACACCTGAAGCCCAAGCGGGCGGTCAAATCGGCCAACTTTCCTTGAGTCGCCGACTGGCCCTGAGAGCGGGTACTGCCTTTATGGGCGGCTCTATTGCCTTGGGAACCTCCACGGGATTGCGCCTTGCCCAGACCGGACAGCTCTCCACTTCTTGGGATGAAGTGGCGGAAAATTATCTCTCCATCATCCTGTTTGAAAC
>JAJFLL010000196.1 GCA_021772695.1 Deltaproteobacteria bacterium | reverse complement strand
AGGTTCTTTTCAAGGGGTAGCCGGGGTGGAAGGGATGTATTTGGGCGGCCTTGCCAGCCGAATTTTAGGATTGGAAGCGCCCAATGATCAAGGCTTGGGGCATCATCAATTTGATGCATTGGTTTCCTATTTACAGGCGTCTCTAGGTTTTCGTTTGGCCCACGGCTTGGCACCGAGTTATTTCAAACACACCTTACAACACCTTCAGTTTCAAAGATATCATGCCCAGCGAGCGGCCACGGTAAAAACTCCAGATAAACCGGGTGAACCTGCCTGGGTAGAGCGCGGTCGAGTGGAAACGGATCAGCAATCCGACCCCACTCCTTTGCCTCCGCCCGTGCCTCTCGGTGATAGTAGTGAAGTTTCGCCGGTGATTCGTCGCCTCCCAGTGCCACCGCCGCCTGACTCCGCGCCAGTCAAACCTCGTTCGGGGCCACCCCCCATTCCGCCAGCGAGGCCTCGGGCCGCTACCGTTCAAGTGCCAGAGCCTCTGCCTCCACCTGAAGTGCAAACATCTCCGGAAGTGATTTTACTTACCAAACCAAAGCCCTCTAAGACTCCACCCTTGCCGCCGCCGCCACCACCGGCAAAACCTGCAATTGGTGAAGCGAAGGGCAAGGTCAGTGACGGAGTCCCCAAACCCATTTGGTGGGATGAACCCACGGAACCCCATGGAAAGGTTCAAGTATCAGAAACGGTCTTACAAGAAACACTTCCCCATATGATGCGGGATCTTATAACCCGTTGGGCCGTAAAACGTATTCAAGGTATGAACGAATCCTCCACTCCAATAACAGACCATCTCGCCTTTAATCTTGGTGCCTTATTAGAAAAATCCAGGGCGTTTCCTGAATCTACGGCGCGTGCTCTGTATGGTCGCTATCGCTTTCGTATTCCCGTGCAAATCGATCCGATCCATCGGCAACTGACGGTACCGTCAGAGCCAAGACAGGCTTTGCAGAATAAGGGAGCCCAGCAAAAGGATCCGGTGCTGAAGGTCATTTATGATATTTTGGTTGGTCTAGATGGTTTACAGTTAGGCCCCTCGGGAAAAAATAAAAATGGAAATACCCGGGATCGCTTTCCCACTTCTCAACCCTTAGAACCCAATTACCCTGCCAATCCCGAAGTCGTCGATTCCAATCGAGAAGCTTTGAGAAATCGCTATCATGAAACAGCTCCTCGCCAATTAGACATGACAAAGGAGACCGCCATACGGCGTTCTCGATATCAGGTAGGATTGATTTCCATGGATTCGGAAGGTCGAATTGATGTGAAAGGCTTGAGTCGTCCCAATTTTGATGTTCCCAATTTGGGCCTATTTCAAACTTCAGAAAAATCCGACCCAGTGAGTTTTATGGTGATTGTGGCCAAGGACCATGTGGTGTGGCACGGAAGTCTTCCGGAAAAAATGAATGAAAGCCAACGGGCTGCCTTGAATGCCCTCACGGAATCGGCGCCGGAATGGTATGAGACCGACCCCTATGGAGTCGATGCGCTCTTGCAGCAGGGGATGGGTCCCTTAGCATTGGATTTGGGTGAAGTCATGGGGCAGCATAGTCGAAAAATAAATGAAATGGATCCCATTCAAGACGTATGGGTCTACAGAGAAAATGGCATCCTTCGAGCGAAGGATGCCAAGCATTCCCAGACCCAGGATGCCACCCAATTAGCAGCGCGTGTTCAGCTCGAATGGCGCATTGAACCCAACTCAAAAATTGTTTTGCAGGATGTAAGGTACTTATGGCAGGAAAATAAATTTTCGGTATCGGAATTTTCCAAATTACTAAATTTTATTCAAAATAGGATTCAAGATACCAGTCTTTCCAACGGAAAGCTTCCCGCGAATACTCCCCCGATTAGCGAAACTCCTGACGTTAAGCCGGAACCTTTCCAACTATTGATGGGGGAGAGAAGCTCGAACGGGCCTCGTGAGCTCTCCCAAAAATATCCCGGCGAGGGAGAGTTCTTTGGACTCACGGAAGAGGGAGTCGGATACAAGTCCTACAATGAAGACGGAATGGCTGTCTTAAAAGGACTCAAAGGAGAAAAAATATTCCTATTGATGGATGGAGCCGGTGGCCATGCGCCTGCGAAGGATGCTGTGGAATTAACGCTCAGAAAAATTTCCGAACATGTTCAGCAAGGTGTTCCGTTTAGTGAGGCTATATTATCGGCCCATGAAAGTTTTTTAACTAGTTTTTCGGAATGCCGTTCCACCTTTTTGGCGAGTCGAATATTTAATGATAAAGCCCAATTTTTTTGGGTGGGAGATTCTAAAGCCCTATTACTGAGAAAGGACTCGGAAGGTAGCTGGCAGTGGGTCTACCAAACGCCTGAGGATTCTCAAGCCAGAAGGTTGGTGGATCATGAAATTCAGAATATGACCGACCCTCAGAAGAAACATGAGATGTTGTCTCGCCGTACTCAAGAAATTATTCTTCACCCCTTCAGTCATATTTTATCGAATGCCTTCGGTGAAAATTCCATGAGACTGCATGAAACCGAAAATGGCACTCAATTAAATTCCACGGGTGAGATTGGAAAAACCATTTCCCTAGAAAATGGTGACGTATTACTGATGGTTTCAGATGGGTTTCTCGACAACCAAATTCAGACGCGACGCTATCTCGATTTAATCAAGTATACGGATGCTCCCGAATTAATCGGAGCCATGTTGTATCGCGAGACCCATTACGTCATGAAAAAATTGGCCGAAGCCAAAGTAGCTAAGAAGGAAGGTTTACTACCGTCTGGTAATAGATTCTCTTTCGTCTATGAAGGTGAGGCCCCTGATTTAAAGGGTAAGACCCTGTTTCTTGAATTACAACAAAAGGGAACGGGACTTCTCTACGACGCGCCTCAGGGTGGAAACTTGCTCGGCCATTTCAAGGCCGACAATCTCAGTATCGGCGTTTATCGCCATGGGGAAGCCGATTCCGATACCTTCTAGGCCAACCCCACAACTTCTATTGCCGTCTCAAATACCGCGCCAGTGCAAAATAGACCTACCGGTAACGTTACAACTACTTGTAATTATTGATAAAAAATCACAATAGGAATAAGCGTTCCCCTCCGGATTCGGATCACAACTTTTCCCTTAAACCCTCGATAATTTTGAGGTCGGGGGGACGGAGTGTGGGAAAGCTTTGTCTTTTCTCATCCCGGGGCTTTTTTCCAAATAGAATATGTTTGGGGGCACACTATGACTGAGGTCCTGAAATCCAGGATCAGTGATGAGCTGTTAAGTCTCATCGGTGAAAATTTAGGATTATATCAATCACTACTAGATGTTCGAAAAAAGCACGACCTAGAGCTGGGTCTGATGCTTACCGATCCCAACGCTCGTTCTGAAACTCGGCGTTTAGATAATGGTGATCTAGAAGTTCTCCTTACTTTTCCCCTGGACAATAATTATGATCGTGAAGATGGCCGAATCTGGGTCATCGATCGTTTTGTTTTTGACGGCAAAGACAAAACCTTTCGTAAGTTTACCTACCAACGAGATGTCGAATATAACAATCTGGGAGCCAATAAGGTTCAGTGGCGACAATGGCGGGATTTACTGCGCAAAGAAGCTACCGTTTCAAATGAAGCGGCCATTGAATTTGCCAAGAATGCCATTCACAGTTATTCTCGACCGGTATTAACTCCACACCTAAAGGCCCTGGCTAAGGCTCACCAGGCCGAAACTCAAGCCGCAGAAAAGGGTGATGAAAATTATTCGGCCTATCTCGCACCGCTACATGTAGGTGTTTGGGAAAAAAGTAATCTACAGGTCAAATTTTCCGACCCTCGAAATCACATCACCCGAGTCGAACGAGATAAAGCCTACGATATCATTTTCTCTTATGTGGTCGAAGACAATGACCCTGAAACCCAGGGACACCTCTGGGTGCAAGATAAATTTACCTATTTTGAATCTGATGTACCCATTCATTCTTCGCGAAAAATTACCGTTGCCCATGGGTCTCCCCAGAATGAAGGCTGGGAGGCCGCGAGACGGCTTTTTTATGGACCTGACGGTAAGACGCTTTCCTCCGATATGGTTTTGCCCATTGCGGCTGCACAAAAGTATATGACTTTTTTCCCCAAGGGAGCCTTCGAGAAAACTCCGGATTTTTCTGAAATTGCGAATAAAGTTGCTTCACAGCAAAGTCCAGAGCCCAAAGTTGAAATGACTCTTGCCCA
>JAJFLL010000195.1 GCA_021772695.1 Deltaproteobacteria bacterium | reverse complement strand
TTTATGATTTTTTACACGTTCTTTATGGCGTCGGAGGGCAGTTTCTAATTTTGACACCACCTTATCAATAGAGGTGTACATGTCTGGGGATTCTTCCACCGCATGGGTGCGATAATTCTTCGAGTTAACGGTAATTTCAGCAATCTGTCGAATTTTTTCCACTGCCAAAACAATATGGATGTCAACGGGGTCCAAAAGGTACTTCTTAAACTTATCAACCTTTTCGAGGGCATGGTTTCGTAGGGGGTCAGAAGAAGGTAAATGGCGGAAAGTTACGGTGACGTTCATAGACTATTCCTTCTCATTAGAATGTTAGGGTTGAGGATAAAGATTTCGATCAGATACTTCAAGTCAGTACAATTGTCTGCGCTTGGACGAAGGTAAAATGCCAAGCATTTCCCGGTATTTGGCTACAGTTCGACGTGCTATCTCAATATTAACGTCTTTCAGGAGTCGAACGATCTCTTGATCAGATAATGGTTTTTTTGGGTTTTCCTGAGCAATCAGACCCTTAATTTTACTTTTGATAGATTCGCTGGCGATAGCATCACCATGTGAGGTGCTGATTCCACTATTAAAGAAAAATTTGAGTTCGTAGATACCATGAGGGGTATGCATGTATTTGCTAGTAGTTACCCGGGATACGGTTGATTCATGCATTTCAATTTCATTTGCGACATCTCTTAAAATCATCGGTTTGAGAAAACCAATACCCTTTTCAAAAAAATCTTGCTGAAATTTCACAATGGTTTTCGCGGTTTTATAGAGTGTTCGTTGTCTTTGGTGAATACTACGAATCAACCAAATGGCCGACCGAAGCTTGTCTTGAACGTAGTCTTTGGTTTCGGCCTTGGCATCGCCATTGCACATGGCTTTATAGAGGGAATTAACCTTTAACTTAGGCAGACCATCTTCGTTGAGGATGACGGTCCATTCATCGCCCATTTTTTTAACATATACGTCTGGAGTAATGTATTGGGCTTCATTGGCGGAGTACTCCCGACCGGGTTTGGGCTCAAGCTCTTGAATTAATTTGGCAAGGATTTTGACTTTTTCAATGGTAATTTTAAGAGCTTTGGCTATTTTTGGAAAATCACGGCGCTCCATTAGATGAAGATGATTTTGAATCAATTGTGAAAGCAATTCTTGATATTTCGGTTCAATATTTTTGATTTGAAGTAAAAGACACTCTTTCAAATTGCGGGCCGCAACTCCCGGCGGGTCAAAATTTTGAATTTTTTCTAAGACATGCTCTACAAAATCTTTAGGAAAATTTGTTTTGGTGGCAATCTCTTCAAGATCATCTTTAAAGTACCCATCTTCATTGATGCCACCTAAGATCAAATTGCCAACGTCCATTTCATCGGAATCGAAATTGCTCAATTGCATTTGCCACAGCAGGTGGTCGAATAAATTGGTTTTGCTAGCGATGGTGTTTTCGTAAGTGGGTAAATCTTCTGTGTTGTAATTAATGCCTTCAGAAGGCCCGCTGGCATTATAGGTATTTAGGTAATTGTCCCAGTCAAAATCGCTGGGCTCTTTGTCAAATTCACCCTCTTTGCCGCCAACTTCTTGTGTCTTGCTGGTTTCCGCTAGAGTAGCAGTGGCATTGGCTTCGTCTGATTGGCTTTGTTGCTCTGCGCTATCTTGATTATTGTCGTCGGCACTTTGCCCCGCTTCCTCAAGAAGAGGGTTCTCTACCATTTCATTTTCAACGAGTTCTACGAGTTCGGGTTGGGACAATTGGAGAAGTTTGATGGCCTGTTGTAGTTGAGGGGTGATGACTAGCTGTTGCGCGAGCTTGAGACTTTGTTTGATTTCTAATGCCATGCCGTTTGGTTTGCTCCCTGTGGCCCGTCTTTGGTGTTTCTACTAAGAATCATATTAACCTTGGGAATTAAATGTCAAGGCTATGCAAGGCTCGGGCCAAATTTTTTGGGAGAAAAGAAACCGTCAATGGATGAGATTATTTAGTTGCTTTTTTGGTCGTTTTTTTTTCGGAGCCGTCTTTGTCATTGGTGGCGGGAGTTTTTTGGGAACTCCAGGCTTGGCGTTGTTGGTAGAGTAGGCTGGCCTCAATGAAATTTGAAAACAGGGGATGGGGGTTCATGGGGCGACTTTTAAATTCGGGATGAAATTGGCAAGCGATGAAGAAGGGGTGTTGAGGGTACTCGATGATTTCAACCAATTGCCCGTCCGGGGACAATCCCGAGAAGACCATCCCTTTCTTTCCTAAGGATTCCATATAGGCATTATTAAATTCGAAGCGGTGACGGTGCCTCTCAGAAATCTCTTTTTCCTGGTAAATGCGTTGGGCCAGCGTGCCCTTTTCAAGGGAGCAAGGGTAGGCTCCCAAACGCATGGTGGCCCCTTTATTGATCAGCTTTTTCTGTTCTTCCATCAAATCGATGAGAGGTTCCGTACAGGGATCTTCAAATTCTCGACTATTGGCCTTGGGAAGGTCGCAAACATGGCGTGCAAATTCAATGCAGGCCAATTGCATTCCCAAACAGATTCCAAAAAATGGAATCGCATTTTCGCGAGCGTACTGAATGGCGTGGATTTTACCTTCGATGCCTCGGTCACCAAAACCACCGGGTACTAAAATACCGTGGACCCCTTCTAGGGCCTTTTGCAGGTCTTTGCTTTCGATCCCTTCGCTATCGAGAAACCTCAAATTGACTTGGGTTTCATGGGCGTAACCGCCATGTTTTAAGGCCTCATTCAAACTCTTATAACTGTCGGTCAGGTCGACGTATTTTCCTACGACGGCGATGGTAGTCTGATGCAAAGGGTTTTTAATTTTTTGAACCAGATTTTTCCATTCGAGGAGATCGGGCTTTCGGGTCCAGATATTCAGTTTTTCGACGATTTTTTCATCAATGCCTTCTTGGTGAAATTCTAGGGGAACCTCATAGATATTAGCCACGTCTTTTGCCGTGAAAACACAGGCTTGGGGCAAATTACAAAACATGGCGATTTTGGCTTTTAGGGATTTGTCGAGATCTTGATCGGTTCGACAGAGGAGAATGTCAGGTTGGATCCCAATTTCACGTAGTTTTTGCACACTATGTTGCGTCGGTTTGGTTTTAATCTCGCCGGCCGCCGCAATGAAGGGAACCAGGGTGAGGTGGATATAAAGCACATTTTCTTCGCCCACATCATAACGAAACTGTCGAATAGCTTCTAAAAAGGGCAGACTTTCGATGTCGCCCACGGTTCCGCCGATTTCGACCATCACCAAATCATGCCCCCCAGCGACTCTTAGAATGGCGGCTTTAATTTCATCAGTAATATGGGGAATCACTTGTACCGTTTTTCCCAGGTATTCACCCTTGCGTTCCTTTTGAATGACCGAATCGTAGATTCTTCCTGTAGTCACATTGTTGCGCTGCGCCATTTTTTCGGAGATAAATCGCTCGTAATGTCCCAAATCTAGATCGGTTTCGGCCCCATCGTCGGTGACAAAGACTTCTCCGTGCTGAAATGGGTTCATGGTTCCGGGATCGACGTTGATGTAGGGGTCTAGTTTGAGAACGGTGAGATCAAGGCCTCGGTTTTCAAGAAGAGCTCCAATGCTGGCAGTAGCAAGGCCCTTTCCTAAAGAACTGACCACCCCGCCAGTGGTGAAGATGAATTTGCTTTTCATTGGAGTTCCCTTTCGGGCTTTTTGTATAGCAATGCTTTGGGGCAGCGTCAAAACTAAATGGCCACTTTGGAAAAAAATAGGGTTTGGACCAGGTAGGGCGCGACTAAAATAATCCCGTCGATTCGGGAAAACCCATCATTAAATTCATATTTTGCACGGCCTGGCCCGAAGCGCCCTTGGTGAGGTTGTCGATGACACTGACCACGATGCTGCGGCCCGTGCGGGAATCCACCGTCACGCCGATGTCGCAAAAATTGGTCATGTGGACTTCCTGGGTGCTGGGAAAAGAGCCTAAGTCCCGAATTCTGACAAATGGCTCCTTTTGGTAAAATTCTTTATAGACATCGTGCAGTTGGGCGGAAATCCTTTTTGAGGAATTTTGGGCATACAGGGTGGACAATATGCCGCGATCCATGGGAATCAAATGAGGCACGAAGGTAATTTGCACCGATTGACCGGCCAATAGGCTCAGTCCCTGTTCAATTTCAGGAGTATGCCGATGTTCTCCGACTTTGTAGGCCTTTAAACTCTCGTTGGCTTCACAAAACATATTGCCAGAAGTCATGGTGCGGCCTGCACCAGAGACACCCGATTTTGAGTCGCAATGGATGGTTGTTAGATCAATGAGTTTGTTTTGAATCAGGGGAGCAAGTCCCAAGATACAGCTTGTAGGGTAGCAACCGGGATTCGCCACTAACTTTGCCTCT
>JAJFLL010000194.1 GCA_021772695.1 Deltaproteobacteria bacterium | reverse complement strand
AAAGAACCCGCTTGACCGACAACGCCTTGTCGGACGATTGGGGCGCGAATAATTTTTGGAAAACGACTGCTGCCGGTGTGGTCCTATGGCAACGGATGTTAGCCAACGGTGATATTGAGGTTCGCCTGCATGACCGCAAAGATGCCATCGATGATGATATATTAGTCGATACCATTCCCTTTCCCAATAACGATGTGGACTTCATGGCCTTAGGCACCGGTGCCAATCCCGATCAAGTTTTGGCTTCTTACCGCGTGAATATGGCCAATACCTGGGTCAGTGACGACGGCACGGCATCGGTGAATTTGGGGGATCAAAACCAAGAAGAAAATTCCATCGACATGGGTTGCTTTTTCTTTCGCGAAGGGGGCGGGTTCCATGATATTCAACAGTTTTCCATTCCGGCTGGTCTGCAAGAACTGGCTAGCACCGGTGAACTCTACGGTCCTATCGGAAGCCGCTGTCAGGCCGTGTGGGAAAAACGCCTGGTGGGAAGTAGCGAACTGGTATTCTTTGACGGCAATACCCAGGAAACGGTGGCGACGGGCTTATCGGCCTTTCCTCAATATGATTTCAAAAATGGAATCCTCGTTTTCGCCCGGGGGGGAGACATCTTCTTAGTAGACACCCGACAAGGGGCGCCCTTTACAGAAATGGCCTTGACCACCGACGGCATGGGCGTGGTGGATGGTTTTCCTAAAACCGACGGTGTTTCGGTAGTCTTTAAACAGGTGGATGGAGGCCAGGAACATATCCAAATGATCGATTTGGCAAATGGTGCTTCCGAGCGAATTTCGAATACTTCCATTGCGAAGTCGGGATTCTCTTTGGCCATCGAGCAAAAACAAGTCCTTTGGACCGAATCGGTCCTGGTGGGCGCAATATTGGTGACAGATCTTTATTTCCACCCAGGTACTGGAGTCGCCGGCGATACCATGGCCGTCGATACGGGTCCGGTTCCTATAGACGGAAATTTTTTACCCCATCTCGCCAATGGACTGGTGACCTGGGTGGGAAACGACGGTGATACGGAAGTCTTCATTTTAGAATAGTCTACCGCCTACCAAAATAGTGACGGGTGTCGTCTTTGATCCAAAAGATCAACAAGGGAATTGAGGCGGGGAGGCAACAAGGGGACCCGAAGCCCAGGCAAATGAGTACTAGGTGGTAGACCCAGGTCCATGGCCGGTTTTTAAGGAAAAAACTCAGAGCAAACACGGCGGCCATGACCAGACTAAGCGAGCTGATAGCCACGAAGTAGATCATAAAAAAAATGGGTGGTAGGTCCGGTTCCGTATGTTTCAATTCTTCGAAGGGCACTAGTATGGCCAGTAAAATCATTGCGACTAGTATTATAAAATAGAGCCCGAACATGCCGGTGGCATAGAGTCGATACCAAAAAATGACTTTGGGTTTGGGGTTAATTGCTGGCGGAGTCATGTGCGGCCTTTTCTTTGAATTGACGTTCGACTTTTTCGTAATATTCGATGATCCGATGCACGTAGGCCCGTTTTTGCGGGTAGGGCATAGAGGAAAAACTTCGCTTGAACCCGTAAATAATAATATTTTTTAACTCGAGATTCGAAACGGGGAAGGCTTGCAGGAATTTTTCGATCTCATTGCAAACCGTGGTGTTGGAGACCAAGCGGTTGTCGGTGCAAATAGAAATAGACATGCGCCGGGCGATCATTTCTCCCACCGGGTGTTCTTTGAGGTCGGTAATGGTGGGAATGGTTTGTTGATTGCTAGTCAGGCAGACTTCGATCGTGATGCGTCGGGAGCTGATGTATTCGGCCAAGGCGTCGGTATATTGTTGTCTCGTCTCGGGACTCGGCAGATCGACCAATTCACTGGCAAAGAGATGAGTGCCATGGCCGATGCGATTGGCATGACATTCGGTGATGGCTTGAAAAATGGACGGGGGTCCGTAGGCTTCGCCGGCATGCACGGTTTTTTTTAAAAAATGATACTGGGCAAAGGCGTAGGCCTCGCGGTGTACATTGGCGGGCCAGCCTCGTTCTTCGCCGGCCAAATCAAAACCGGTGATGGGGATCCCTTCCACATCACGAGCTGCTACTAAGGATTCCACCAATTCTAACGAAGCTAAAGGATAGACTTGTGTGGGATCCCTATACCGATGGCTGGCTAGGAATTGACTAAAATAGGGAGAGAAGCCAGCACTGAATTTTCGCATAGCGCACCCGATGATGGCATAGTCGAAGGGAGGTTCGGTGCCGTCGGCAATTTCCTTTTGCCGGTTGATCTCGGACTTTGCCTTGTGCAGACCACGGTTGACGGCAGCCAACACCCCGACGAGATCCATTTGATCGGTGGCGTTTAATTGCGGGGCGAAGCGGGGTTCCATATATCGCACCCCTTCATTGAAATTATCCCAGGCCAATTCATAGGCCACTTGTTCTAGGGCCTCGGGATCTCGAAGCACTGCGCAAGTGTAGGCGAAGCCGCGCAGGTATTCTTCCAGATTGGCATAACGGTCCTTGAAGACCAATTCTCGCAATCCCGTTTCGGTTTCAGATGGCAGGGGAAGCTTTTGTGCCTTGGCCAGGGTGATCAGCGTGCCGACCCGTAAAGACCCGTCGAGGTGCACGTGCAAGTCGGTCTTGGGGATGGCCTTAATTAATTTCGAGCGGTCGATGGTTTTCATAGAGACTTAGCATACTATCTTAGGATGAGGCGGGCCTAAGTCCCAAGGAAAAATTCCATTCATTGACCCGTAAGACGCCCCTGCCTACAATGCAGGATATGAAAAATTATTTGGATTATGATGCAGTGGGCCTGGCCCAATTGGTGAAAACGGGTGAGGCAACCCCCCTAGAATTGGTAGAAGCGGCCATTGCTCGCATCGAAAAAGTGAATGAGCGGGTCAACGCGGTTATTCACCCCATGTTTGAGTCCGCTCGTGCCGCGGCTCAGGGGCCTTTGCCGGAAGGACCCTTTACCGGGGTGCCATTTTTGGTGAAAGACCTTTTGGCCTCGGTTAAGGGCGAGCCGCTCGCCATGGGCTCAAAACTCATGAAGGAATTTGTGCCGACCTACGACAGCGAAATGGTGCGGCGCATTCGACAAGCGGGTTTTATCCTCATAGGAAAAACCAATACCCCGGAATTTGGCCTGCCTCCTACCACCGAACCCTTGGCCTTTGGACCCACCCGCAACCCCTGGGATCTGGGATGCACCAGTGGTGGCTCCAGTGGCGGGTCCGCAGCGGCGGTGGCAGCCGGTATGGTGCCCGCCGCCCATGGCAATGATGGCGGCGGCTCCATTCGCATTCCCGCCGCATGTTGTGGGGTCTTCGGCATGAAGCCCACGAGGGGTCGATTTACGCTGGCACCAGAATTGGGCGACTATCTCTCTGGGTTCGTGGTCCAAGGCGTGTTGACTCGCTCGGTTCGGGACAGTGCCTATTGGTATGACGCCATCGGCGGTCCGGCTCTGGGCGATCCTTATTTCCCTCCGACTCCCAAAGAACCCTATGCCCAGAGTTCAACGCAAGATCCCGGACCTTTACGAATCGGATTCACTTCCACTCCGCCCTTGGGAGGTGATGCTTCGGCCGATAGTCAGGCCGGAGTGGCGGCCACGGTAAAAATGTTGCAAGGATTGGGTCACCATGTGGAAGAAAAGGATATTTCCATCGACCCAGGATTTTTCATGGAAAATTTTGTGCCCATCTGGACCTCTGGTGTCGCGCAATCTTTTGACATGATCGCTCAGGTCCGTGGGACTCCCGTCACCGCCAATGAGGTGGAACCCTTTACTTGGGCCCTCTATGAAGTGGGGCGCAGTCAAAGCGCCGCCAATTACTTACGGGCGGTCCAGCAATGCCAGTTACTTTCACGCACCATTGCCGAATTATTTTCGAGCATGGATGTTTGGCTGACTCCCACCTTGGGCCAGCCGCCCTTAGCCTTAGGTGCTTTAGACTACGTCCCTGAAGATCCCATGCGTGCCTTTGTCAGGGGAAAGGATTTTGTGCCTTTTACCGCTTTGTGCAATGTGACGGGCCAGCCCGCCATGTCGGTTCCGCTTTATTGGAACGGCGACGGACTGCCCATGGGATCCCATTTTGTGGGGCGCTATGGCGACGAGAAAACCTTGTTTCAATTGGCCGCACAATTAGAAAAAGCCCATTCTTGGCACCAACGCCGTCCCCCTCTAGATAGATAAAAAAGAAGACTTTCTAATCAGCCCTTGAATTGTTAAGGCTTGATTTTTCATCCAAAGGAGAATTTATGGCCCAAATTACTTTAAAGGGAAATCCCATCAACACCAGTGGCGCCCTGCCGGCAACGGGAAGCCAAGCCCCCCAGTTTACGCTTACCAAAATCGACCTCAGTGAAGTCGCTTCGAAAGACCTCGCGGGAAAAAATTGGGTGTTGAATATTTTTCCCAGTGTGGACACCCCAGTGTGCGCCACCTCGGTGCGCAGGTTCAACGCCGATGCCAGCAAACTCGACAATACGGTGGTGCTGTGTATTTCTCATGATTTACCTTTTGCCTTAAAACGCTTCTGTGGCGCCGAAGGTTTAGAAAAGGTACTGCCCGTTTCGGCCTTTCGCAACTCGGCCTTTGGCAAAGATTACGGCGTCGAGTTGGTCGACGGTCCCTTAAAAGGTCTCCTTGCCCGCGCCGTCGTGGTCGTGGGTGCCGATGGTGCGGTAAAATATACGGAATTGGTTCCTGAGATTGCCCAAGAGCCCGATTATGCGGCGGCCTTGCAGGCTTTGAAATAAAGCCGACGAGGCAGTCCAATCACTTTGGGAAGATACTCAAGACTTCTATCTTAAGAAGATTCGAGTGATTTCGATTTTTTTGTGATTTTACCTCTGGGTGTTAGTGATGTGCGGCCGATATACTCAAACCGAAAGTCTCAAAAAACTCTTAGACCGCTTTGGGTTTCGTTCCATCGCTGACGATATGGCGCCTCGCTATAATATCGCCCCTAGTCAAAAGGCCCCGGTTGTGGTTTTGGCCGAGGCAGGGCGAGTGCTCAAAAATATGACCTGGGGTTTGATCCCCTTTTGGGTCAAAGAGCTGGCCGCCGCGAAAAATAAGATAATCAACGCCCGTTCAGAAACCCTGGATCAAAAACCGACCTTTCGGAAGGCCTATCAATCGAGGCGATGTTTGGTCTTGGCCGACGGCTTCTACGAGTGGCAGCCGCTCCAAGGGCAAAAAAGCAAACAACCCATGAGGATTACCCTAAAGGACGAAGCGCCCTTTGCCTTCGCTGGGCTCTACGAAGTGTTTCAAGCGGGAACCCCTGAGGAACTCCATAGTTTCACCATTGTGACCACAGAGGCGAATCGTAAACTAAATGCGATTCACAATCGAATGCCGGTTATTTTGCGGCAGTCCGATGAAGCCTTGTGGTTAGATCTGAAGACACCCATCGAGCAATTGCAGACGCTCTTTGAGCCGTACCCACCCGATGAAACCTGCTTTTATCCGGTGTCACCTCTAGTGAACTCCCCCAAAAACGATGTGCCAGAGTGTATTCAAGCCATTGGGGAAGTCGTATAAGCAATAAGAATGATCCGCTGGTTTTATCTCAAAGGATTAAGGCTACAGCTTAGAAACGGTTCGGCGATGCTGTCGATAGATTTGATGGACCCAGCGCAGGGTGGGGTGCTCACGAATCGAAGCAATTTCCTCAAAAAATTTTTCTGGAATGGCTAGCTTGGAATAAACGGGATGTTCATCGGGCAGACTCAAAGGTGCCAAGAGACTGGCCGCACTCAGATCGGCGGCGGTGAATCGATCAGCGACCAAATATTTTGATCCATTCAGTTGTTCTTCTATAAAATCTAAGCCCTGTTTCACTTTACCCATACTCCTTTGATAGGAATCGGCATGGATGTTGAGGCCCTTCTTGATGCCAATCCGTAACATCGGGAATAACCACGGTAGGAGAGTTTTTTGCCAACCCACAACGTCATGGCCCAAGGCCTGGATACTTTCCTTTCGGTACGACAATAAGATCCAATAGACAACACGACGAAGATGGGCTCCAATTTGATTAAATTTTTCATCCAGTTCGGCAATAGTCTTCTCTTGGGCACTTTTCTTCGGAAATAAAGCGGGAGTCGGACGTTGCTGTTCCAACCACTTCATGATCTCAAAACTTTCTTGAATCGATTTGTCACCGTATTGGATGACGGGAAGGGAGGTTTTGGCTACCTTGAGTTTTCTCACGGTAGTGAGATGAAGTATCGGGACCCAAGCCACTTCCTCAAAGGGTATGCCCTTATGGTCTAGTGTCCAGCGGACCTTCTCACAAAAGTGTGAGGCTGAAATAGTGTAGAGAGTAATGCCGGTTTCTAAACTCACAGGTGTGGTCCCTTATGCTTTAGGGTGTATTAGGAGGTGTTACTAAATGCATTTTTGGGGTTAGGTATTTAAATGTCCAGATTAAATTTGTTAGATTGATAACTGTTTACCAGCCGCCACCACCGCCGCCACCACCACCGCCTCCGGAAGATCCACCACCGCCACCGCCCGAACTAGAACCGGGCGCTTGCGAGGAAGATGCGATGGCGCTAGAAAAACTGTCGCCCAGTGAGGAGGTCATGTTACCAAAATTTCCATCAGAAATATTTCCCGAATACCAGACGGG
>JAJFLL010000193.1 GCA_021772695.1 Deltaproteobacteria bacterium | reverse complement strand
TTGAGAATGATATCGGTGACGTCTTCTTTCACACCAGAGATGGCCGAGAATTCGTGCAGCATGCCGTCGATTTTGACATTAACCACAGCGGCACCTTGAATGGAGGAAAGCATGACACGGCGCAAGGCATTACCGATGGTTAATCCGAATCCGCGCTCCAAAGGTTTTGCGGTAAATTTACCGGAAAATTTGGAGTGGGTTTCTTTTTCAATTTCGATTCCCTTGGGCTTAATAAGAGCTCGCCAATTTTTGGCAACGATTTGGGAAATCATGAGGCCTCCAGACTATTTTGAATACAATTCCACGATTAATTGTTCGTTGATGGGCAACTGAATCTCGTCGCGAATAGGATCAGCTTTCACAGTGGTTTTAAAGGCGTTTTTATCGACCTCTAACCACGTGGGCATTCCGCGTCGCTCGACACCTTCTAATGCCGACACAATGGACTGAACCTTACGGCTTTTTTCTCGCACTTCAATAACATCGCCAGGTTTGATGGTGATACTTGGGGTACCAACCTTACGACCATTTAACTCGAAATGACGATGAACCACTAACTGACGGCCTTCTGCCCGGCTATGGGCAAAGCCACAGCGGTAAACCACATTGTCGAGACGTGATTCTAAGAGTTGAAGCAAGTTTTCACCTGTAACACCCTTTTTTCGTTCAGCGCGAAAAAAGGTACGACGGAACTGCTTTTCTAATAATCCGTAATAACGCTTCACTTTTTGCTTTTCACGAAGCTGAGAACCGTACTCGGAAAACTTCGAACGCCCCTGACCGTGTTGACCAGGAGGATAAGGACGCCGGGCAAAACCCGACTTATCAGTAAAGCTGCGATCGCCCTTGAGGAGAAGTTCCACGCCTTCTCGTCGGGACAGCTTATCAGTAGGACCTCGATAACGTGCCATTTTACAACCTAACAGAACATGGATCCTTCGCTCCTGACGACCTGAAGCCATCTGAGGGAGTCGGAGGACAAGTCCCGATCATAATCTTGATTAAACCCTGCGCTTCTTTGGGGGACGACAACCGTTGTGGGGAATCGGAGTGACATCCCTAATATTTGTGACCCGAATTCCCGTACTTGCTAAGGCCCTAAGCGCCGATTCACGACCAGAGCCGGGACCCTTTACTAAAACAGAAACACTTCGAATCCCATGCTCTTGAGCCTTCCGTGCCGCATCTTCAGAGGCTACCTGGGCGGCAAAAGGAGTGCTTTTGCGGGAGCCACGGAAACCTTTTGCACCTGAGGTAGACCAACAGATGACGTTGCCCGCTGTATCGGAAAAAGTAATGATGGTGTTATTGAATGTCGCGTTGATGTGCACCACTCCCACGGGAATATTTTTTCGGCCCTTCTTCTTTTTCTTCGGAGCCTTTTTTTCTAAATCTTTGCCACCCTTTGCAGATTTGGCCCCTTTTTTTCCTTTAGAGCCTTTTTCTTCAGGTGCTTCTGGAGCCCCGGTGATTTCATTTGTTTCAGTAGCCATAAATATATTTTCTTCCCTAAGGACTTAACCCTTAGAAGGAGCCTTCTTTTTACCTGCAACAGTTTTTCGGGGTCCCTTGCGGGAACGAGAATTAGTCTTGGTTCGCTGGCCTCTTACCGGCAATCCTCGTTTGTGACGAATTCCCCGGTACGTTCCTGAGTCGACCAATCGCTTGATATTAAGCGATAGTTCGCGACGCAAGTCACCTTCTACTTTAAAATTAGAATCGATATAATTTCGAATGTCGGTGACCTGTGCTTCGGTTAATTGATCGGCACGCATTTCGGCGGGCGCTTTGATGGCCACCGCTATTTCCTTAGCCCGCTTGGGACCAATGCCATAAATATACTGAAGCGAAATCTCGACTCGTTTTTTTCCCGGTATGTCTACACCTGCGATACGTGCCATAAATCCATTCTCTTAAATTAAATAATCCGAATTTTAAAACGCCAGTTTGACCGAAGACCGGGCGCTCGGAGGTTTGGGTTATCCTTGTTTTTGTTTATGCCGTGGATTGGAACAAATAACGCGCACGACTCCACTCCGGCGAATAATCTTACACTTAGCACAAATCTTTTTTACCGATGAACGAACTTTCATGAGTACTTTCCCTATTTGGACCGATAGGTAATTCGGCCCCGGGTTAAATCGTAAGGTGAGAGCTCAAGCTTCACTTTATCTCCTGGAAGAATCTTAATGAAATGCATTCGCATTTTTCCAGAAATATGGGCCAAAACCTTATGACCGTTTTCTAATTCCACCCGAAAGGTGGCATTGGGCAAAGGCTCAATGACCGTCCCCTCACATTCAATCGATTCTTCTTTTGCCATGTAGCCTCTGATAAGTTACCGTAAGTCCTTAAGAAAAACGGTGGGCCCCTATACCCGACTCTCATATTCGAGTCAAGATCAAGGGACCATTTTCTGTGATGGCAATGGTATCTTCAAAATGGGCGGAATATTGACCATCCTTGGTCACTACGGTCCAGCCATCTTCAAGAATGTACGTTGCTTCAGTGCCCTGGTTTACCATGGGTTCGATGGCAAAAACCATCCCGCTTTTGAGCCGCATGCCCGTTCCTGCCACACCATAATTGGGCACTTGAGGATCTTCATGGAGCTTGGTCCCAATCCCGTGGCCAACATATTCCTTCACCACGGCTAACTTATTGGATTCAATATGCTTTTGAATGGCCGCCCCAATATCGTACAGACGGT
>JAJFLL010000192.1 GCA_021772695.1 Deltaproteobacteria bacterium | reverse complement strand
ACGGTCCCATTGTTGCCTCTGCGCGACATTATTGTATTTCCATATATGGTAGTGCCGCTGTTCGTCGGCCGCGAGAAATCCATCGCTGCTTTAGAAGAGGCGATGAATACCGAAAAAGACATTCTGTTGGCCGCGCAGATCAACGCGAAAACCAACGATCCCAAGGCCGAAGACATTTACCGAGTCGGTACCTTGGGCACGATCATTCAATTGCTTCGTCTACCTGACGGTACCGTGAAGGTGTTGGTAGAAGGTAGACGGCGAGCGAGGATTCACCGCTATCTGCCCAATGATCCGTTTTTTCTAGTTGAAGCCGAAGAAATTTACGAAGGTCGTGACGTGACCGTCGAGGCTGAGGCCTTGATGCGTTCGGTAAAGTCCACCTTTGAAACCTACGTTAAATTAAACAAACGTATTCCTCCCGAAATGTTGGCTTCGGTGGCGGTTATCGATGATCCGGCCCGCTTGGCCGACACCATCGTGGCCCACCTGACCTTGAAGCTTCCCGACAAACAAAAGATTTTAGAGTTGGAATCTCCCGTTGAGCGTTTGGAACGTCTGTTTGAGTTGATGCAAGGTGAGATCGAAATATTACAGGTTGAAAAGAAGATTCGTTCCCGGGTCAAGAAGCAGATGGAAAAGACTCAAAAGGAATATTACCTCAACGAGCAGATGCAGGCGATCCAGAAGGAACTTGGTGAAAGTGACGAGTTCAAATCAGAAAACCAAGAACTCGAAGAAAAAATCAAAAATAAAAAAATGAGCGCTGAGGCCACCAAGAAGGTCAAAAAGGAATTTAAAAAACTCAAGCTCATGTCACCCATGTCTGCCGAAGCCACTGTGGTCAGAAACTACATCGACTGGATCTTAAGCCTACCTTGGTATGATTCCACCAAAGACAAAATTGACATCAATGAAGCTGAAGAAGTTCTAGATGAAGATCATTACGGATTAAAGCCGGTTAAGGAACGTATCTTAGAATACCTTGCCGTTCAGCTGTTAGTCGAAAAAATCAAAGGCCCTATTCTATGTTTTGTGGGCCCTCCCGGGGTCGGTAAGACCTCTTTGGCAAAATCCATATCTCGTGCCATCGGTAGAAAATTCGTGCGCTGTTCTCTGGGTGGCGTTCGTGATGAAGCCGAAATTCGCGGCCATCGCCGCACCTACATCGGGGCCTTGCCCGGAAAAGTCATACAATATTTAAAAAAGGCGGGGTCCAACAATCCGGTATTTTTGCTCGATGAAATCGATAAGATGAGTACGGATTTTCGCGGTGATCCATCTTCGGCACTATTAGAAGTCCTCGATCCCGAACAAAATAACACCTTTAACGATCATTACCTTGATCTCGATTACGACTTGTCCAAGGTCATGTTCATCACCACGGCCAATACCCTGCATTCCATTCCCTTGCCCCTGCAAGATCGTATGGAGGTGATCCGGCTTCCAGGTTACACCGAAGAAGAAAAGCTCAATATCGCTCAGAAATATCTTTTGCCCAAAGAAATGGAAGCCCACGGTCTCACCAAGAAGAATATCGAAGTACCCGAAGCAGCCATTCGCACCGTCGTTAGACGCTATACCAAAGAGGCCGGGGTGCGAAATCTCGAGCGGGAATTGGCGACCCTGTGTCGTAAGGTCGCTAAAGAAATCGCCATGAATGGTCGAGACAAAAAGGTGCGCATCACAGCCAAGACCCTTGAGAAATCCTTGGGCGTTCCCAAGTACCGATTCGGCCTGGCCGAAGAAAAAGACGAAGTGGGCTTGGTCAACGGCTTAGCTTGGACCGAATTTGGCGGCGAGCTTCTAACTACCGAAGTGACGGTGATGCCCGGCAAGGGCAAACTCATTGTGACGGGTAAGCTGGGAGACGTCATGCAGGAGTCAGCACAGGCCGCCATGAGTTTTGTCAGGTCGAGGGCCATGCGATTGGGCTTTGAAAAGGATTTTTACCAGCGCATCGACATTCACATCCATGTGCCCGAGGGAGCCATTCCGAAGGACGGACCCTCTGCGGGTATCACCATGGCGACGGCTTTAGTTTCGGCCTTGGTGCGCATCCCCGTGAAAAAAGACCTCGCCATGACCGGTGAAATCACCCTTCGTGGCAAGGTTTTGCCCATCGGGGGGCTAAAAGAAAAAATGTTGGCCGCTCACCGCGGTGGCATTAAGAATATCATTATTCCCAAAGAAAATGAAAAAGACCTCAAAGAGATTCCCAAGAAGATTCTCTCTACCTTAAAGGTCTATCCGGTTGAAACCACCGATGAGGTGCTAAAAATCGCATTGGCTTTGAAGCCGAAGCAGAAATTGTTCCCCTCTGAAGAAGCGGGCCACAGTATCGAAGATCTCATCTACCCGCCCCCTCCGGAGGAAATCCCCCCCACGGAACCGGTCCCCGACAAGGGTCAGATTCTGACCCATTAATGGCCGCACCGTGGTTGCCGCAAAATTAGTTTGAACTTGAATTTCCTTCGTGATTAGGAAGGGATTGGCCGAGCCGGTGTTTTTCTTTGACCTGACTCGGTATCCAGCGCTATGCCTCAGGCCCCTTCATTCCGAAGGCTTGGGGCGAATAGCTCAGCTGGTTAGAGCACTGCCCTTACAAGGCAGGGGTC
>JAJFLL010000191.1 GCA_021772695.1 Deltaproteobacteria bacterium | reverse complement strand
AATGGCGATTGCGCACCCATCATCTGGATCTTGACACTAATGTTGTCATGGGAATTATAAATGTTACTCCCGATTCCTTTTCCGATGGGGGGCAATTTTTAGACCCCAAAGTCGCCTTGGATCAGGCCAAAATAATGGAAGCAGCGGGAGCTGGCCTATTAGATGTTGGGGCTGAATCTACCCGGCCTGGTGCCAAGCCCTTGAGCCCGGAAGCTGAATGGAGTCGTCTTCAACCTGTTTTACAACTTTTACAATCCAAGATTCACATTCCCATTTCTGTCGATACCTACCATGGGACTACGGCGCGTCAGGCCTTAAATTTTGGAGTAGAAATAATCAATGATATATCCATGGGCCAAGACCCTGATTTGCTCGCGGCGGTGCGTGAATATGAAGCTGGATACGTCTTGATGCATATGCGGGGAAACCCTGAAACCATGATGAATCATGCCAAATATGAATCGGTTGTGGCCGATGTAAAAAAGGAATTACAAAGGGGCTACCAAAACTTATTGGCCCAGGGATTAAATCCGTTGAATATTTGTATCGATCCGGGTTTTGGATTCGCAAAGACCCCATCACAAAATGCCGAATTATTACTTCATTTGAATCAGTTAAATTTTTCAAACCGCCCTTTGATGGTGGGTCTGTCCCGAAAACGCATGTTAAGGGAATGTGTCGGCACAGAACCGGAAAAATTACAGGCCGCTTCAGTAGCGGCATGTATGGTAGCGGCAAGGCAGGGTGCTCGTATCTTTCGGGTCCACGATGTAGCGGCTACCGTTCAGGCCCTACAAATGGAGGAAATCTTGACAAATGAGGCCACCCAGGGCGATGAAACCTAATGGTAAATGGCATTCTCCCGTGGCATCCAAAATCCATATTTGGGCTCAGACTCATGCTATTGGCATGTGCCATTGAGAAAATTTCTTTAGCGAGACCAAAGAAATTTTTATCTAAAGTATTTTTGTTCCACTCGGAATTGAGGTGATTATGGCTCGAAAAATTTTTGGAACAGACGGGGTTCGAGGGCTGGCCAATCAATACCCCATCGACCCTGATACCGCTCTGGCCCTGGGGAGAGCCATCGCCTATATTTTTAAAGGTCGGGGCGGCGGTAAACACCGCATCGTTATTGGGAAGGATACCCGGCTCTCGGGCTACATGATTGAAAATGCCTTATCTGCAGGGATCTGCAGTCGTGGCGGCGAAGCCATTTTTTTAGGTCCCTTACCCACACCCGGAATCGCATTTATTACCCGGGCCATGAGGGCCGATGCTGGTGTGGTGATCTCGGCGAGCCATAATCCCTATTTTGACAACGGGCTGAAATTTTTCGACCATCAGGGCTATAAACTTCCCGACGAAATCGAAGAGCAGATGGAAGACCTTTTAGAGCAAGGTGCCTTTCGCAATGGTCCTACGCACCGGGAAGTGGGAAAAGCATTTCGTGTGGACGATGCCGCTGGTCGCTATATTGAACATCTTAAGACAAAATTCCCACCGGAACTCGATCTTACCGGATTAAAAATCGTCATGGACTGCGCCAACGGCGCAGCTTATCACGTGGCCCCTACCGTTTTAGAAGAATTGGGTGCCGAAGTTATCTCTTTGGGAGTAAAACCAAACGGTACCAACATCAATGAAAATTGCGGGGCCTTATATCCACAGGCCATGCAAGTCAAAGTGCGGGAAGAGGGCGCTCATTTGGGTATCGCCCTTGACGGTGACGCAGATCGGCTGGTGATTTGCGACGAGTCCGGTGAAGTCATCCACGGCGACGCCTTGATCGCACTTTGTGCAAAAAAATTATTGGCCTCTAATGCTTTAGATAAAAACACCGTCGTGCTCACCGTGATGAGTAATTTAGGTTTAGAAAACGCATTGCGAGAACTCGGACTTCAAGTGAAACGGGTGCAGGTGGGAGACCGTTACCTTATCGAAGCCATGCGATCCGGTGGTTTTAATTTTGGCGGGGAGCCCTCGGGTCATTTGATCTTTCATGATCATGCCACGACTGGAGACGGTCTCTTGGCAGCCTTACAAGTGTTGGCTTTGATGAAACAGTCAGGGCAAACCCTTTCCCATCTTGCCGGTCCCTTGGAAATTTTGCCGCAAATATTGTTAAACGTCAGGGTCAAAGAGAAAAAGGATTTAAGCACCTTGGTCCAATTGACTCGATTGCTCAAAGAGATCGACCATGAACTGGGGAAGCACGGGCGAACCTTATTGCGATACAGTGGTACCGAACCGGTCTTGCGTATCATGTTAGAAGGGGAAGATTCCGATAAAATTCAGGGTTATGCCCAGGCGCTGAAGTTAGAAGCCCAACGGGCCTTAGGTGAAGGTTAAAAGGCGGTCATGGCTTTACTAGGCGTCAATATTGATCATGTGGCTACCTTGAGACAAGCAAGGGGCGTGGATTATCCGGATCCCATTATCGCCGCCAAAATGGCTCAAGATTGTGGAGCAGACCAAATTACCTGTCATTTACGGGAAGACCGGCGGCATATTCAAGATAGCGACTTACCGAGATTGCAGGCGGCGTTGACTATACCCATGAATTTAGAAATGGCCGCCACCGATGAAATGGCTGCTATTGCCATGAAGCTAAAACCCCATAAAATTACCTTGGTTCCGGAACGGCGCGAGGAACTCACCACTGAAGGCGGCCTCGATGTAGTCACCCATCAAAAGGTATTGGCTCCTGTTATCGCAAGGCTACTTCAAACCGATATGATCCTTTCATTATTTATTGATCCCGATCTTAAGCAAATCGCGACCAGCCAAGAATTGGGAATACAGGCCCTGGAGTTTCATACCGGAACCTACTGCAATGCTTCAGGTTCCAAACAGGCGTCCGAACTCAAGCGTTTAGCCGAGGCTTGCAGGCATGCCAAATCAGAGGGGATGTTTGTGGCGGTAGGCCACGGACTCAATTATCAAAATATTCTAGCGGTCACGCCCATTTCCGAAATAGCAGAATATAATATCGGACATAGCATTGTGGCCCACGCCGTATTGGTGGGGTGGGAGCGGGCGGTTCGAGAAATGAAAAGCTTAGTGGCGTGAAAATCTTAAAGCCAAAACAGATGGCCCGCTGGGATCGAATCACCATAAAAGAGGGGGTTTCGGGCCAGACCCTCATGAAGCGGGCGGCTGAGGCATGTTTGGACGTCTTACACGAACGCAGTAAGAATCTGAAAAAACTACATATCGTTTTGCTCTGTGGTCCTGGAAATAACGGCGGTGACGCCTTTGCCCTCGCAGGAATGCTCGAACCCGTATGCGATCAGGTTCAGTGTTTTTATTGGGGGAAGTTTGAGAAATATTCCCCTGAGGCGAAATATTTTTTTGCTCAATTAAAAAATAAGCCGATTTTTTTATCTTCACCGAGGGCCAAAGGCAAATTATCTCAAAAAATAAAAAAAGCCCATTGGGTGGTAGACGGTTTATTTGGTACCGGATTATCGCGAAAAATCATGGGGCCTTGTGCCCATATGATTCGGGTAGCCAACCTAAGCGTGGCCAAAAAAATGGCCATTGATATGCCCTCGGGCGTTTCGGGCGAAACGGGCGAAAGTTTAGGTCAAGCCTTTAAGGCCCACGTTACCGTGACCTTTGAAGTTCCAAAATGGGGACAGTTGCAATTCCCTGCCTGGGACCTGGTAGGCGACCTTGAGGTGCGCCCCATTGGCTTGTCGCAAAATATTCTAAAAAAGCTGCCTACTGCTGGTCATTGGTTAACTCCCGACCTGATTCGAAAAAATTTCCACCCCCGAAAAAAAAATATGCACAAAGGCAAGGTTGGAACGGCACTAATTTTAGCAGGATCCCCAAGCATGCCCGGTGCGGGAATGCTCTGCGGTCTCGGCGCACTTCGGTCCGGCGTGGGACGAGCTATCTGGGGGCTTCCTCAAGGTCCTAAACAGGGTGCAGCTTGCAAAATACCAGAGATTATCCTGGAGTACATGGCCTCGGGGCCCGATGGCTTAGGGCCTGAATCCTTGGGCCAGGTGCAACGGCTTTTCCCCCAAGTGAAGGCCCTGGCACTGGGTCCCGGTTGGGGCACCGCAAGGGGAACCAGGGAATTTCTGAGGGCACTCCTAGAACAACACCGACTGCCTATGGTACTCGATGCTGACGCATTGAATATATTGTCTGAACAACCAAGCCTTTTAAAAAAATTGCGTGGCAGCATCTTGACCCCACACCCCAAAGAAATGGGGCGACTACTAAAGTGTTCGGCAAGCGAGGTACTGCAAAACCGAGTTGCTTTGGCCCAAAAATTTTCACGAAAATATGGGGTATATTTAATAATCAAGAGTTACCGATCCCTCGCGGTGAATCCCCAAGGGAAAATTTGGATCAATTCAGCAGGGGGGCCCAATCTTGCGGTGGCAGGAAGCGGTGATGTGTTGACCGGAATTATCGTCGGCTTGCTAGCCCAGGGCTTTAAGCCTCAAGAGGCCATGCTCGCAGGGCTCTACCTTCATGGTCGTGCCGGGGATCGATTGGCTTCTCGCATGGGTGACCGGGGCACGCTCGCCTCGGAAATCGCAAAAGAGGTACCGAGAGTGATCCGGGAATTATTATGATAGAAAGTTTCACATTTCTCAGCACATCGGCCGATCAGACCCAGGGGTTTGGTCGAGATTGGGGCAAGGATTTACAAGGGGGTACGGTCGTTGGGCTAATCGGCCCCCTGGGAGCGGGAAAAACCTGTTTTTCCAAGGGTGTGATTTCCGGACTGAGCCGTTGTGACCCCGAAGAAATCACTTCTCCCACATTTACTCTTATGGAAGAGTACCGATCCGAAAATATAATCTATCACGTGGACCTATACCGCCTCGTATCTCCCCATGATGCCGAAGCATTGCCTATAGAGGATTGGTTCGCTCCCCAGGTTATTACCTTGATCGAATGGCCTGAACGCGTGCCGGACCTAATCTTGGATTGCCATTTTCTGGTCCAATTCAGTAAAGAGGGCGAAGAAACACGTCGAATTAATATTGAAAAGAGAAAGTCTTGAGTTATAAAAAATCAAAATTACCCGTTTTGAAGACCCGAGCTCCCTTAGAGCCCGTCGATCCACTCAGGCGGTATATTCAAGAGGTTTCTCAATACCCCTTCTTGAGTGCCAGTGAGGAATTAGAATTGGCCCGGCACTATAAAGAAACGGGCGACAAGGAATCGGTAAAAAAATTAGTCATGTCTCACCTGCGATTGGTAGTGAAGATCGCTAGAGAGTATCACGCGGCCTATAGTAATCTTTTAGATATGATTCAGGAAGGAAATCTAGGCCTTTTGAAGGCAGTCAAGAAGTTCGATCCGGAACGAGGCACCCGTTTGGGGAGCTATGCTGCCTGGTGGATTCGCAGTTATATCTTAAAACACATCCTCGATAATTTTCGCCTGATAAAAATCGGCACCACGCAGGCCCAAAGGCGAATCTTTTTCAATCTAATGAAAGAAAAGGAACGGATAGAGAAACTTGGATTTCAAGCCGATGCCCAAAGGTTGGCCGCCGCCCTTGATGTCAAACCTGAGGAGGTCGAAGAAATGGAAGGTCGCCTGAGTAAGGCGGATCTTTCGCTCGACGCACCTATTTCTCCCGATGGCGACCGAAGGCAAATGGACCTTCTCGCACAATCCACCCCAGCTCCCGATGAAACCTTAGATAAGGCCCATTTTCAGAATTTTCTAGAGGAGAAATTACAGGAATTTTCAAAAAATCTGAATGAACGGGATCAAGTTATATTTCAAGAACGCTTGGTTGCCGAGGTTCCAAAGACCTTACAAAGCCTTGGCGACGAATTCGGTATCAGTCGAGAGCGTGCCCGCCAGTTGGAAGAACGTATCAAAGAAAAATTAAAAGCCTTTTTTGAAAAAAAGGGTCTCAAGGTGCAGGAGCATCTGCCTTAAATTCTAGCTCCGTAGCGGGAGCCGATTCCATGGCATGGGTTTTAGGTGGAGGGCAATCTCGTCCTCCTAATTCATCTGGGGTCATGGGGCGAACCAACTGAAGATTCACGATATAAGGTTCGCTATAGGTCCCCACCGGACAAAGCGCATGGACCGGTCGAGCCAACCAGACCCGATCCGAAATCTTATCACAGGCATAAAAACGAAATTGGGTGTCGCATTCCTGACCTTGGGGAGTCGTATAGTATAATTTCAAATTCGCCAATCCGTAATCATTGGCCGCTACATAGGGCGTAACTGGTCCCGGTTTACCTTCTTGAAGAGCCCACACGTAAGGCTGACTATCGACGAAGTCCCCTGGAACCTGTTCGGCCTCCTGAGCATGATCGCCGATTTCCACCTCGGTACCCCACTTGCCTTGATCCTCGTGGTCCTCTTCATATTCTGATTCAGGAAAATCCCATTGGGCCATTAGATTTCTGGAGTTGGATTTTTCTACCTTGGCCATGGCCTGGTGAGTAGGGGCCTCGGTATTGGGCAAGTCACTTCGTGGTGGAAGTATTACCCTAGCCAAGACGATTTGGGGCCTGATGCGCAAGATTCCGTCTTCGGTAGGTTGGCTGACCGGTGCTGCGGGGTTTTGGCCCAGGCCACCGGCACCGGGTCCGTCGAGGGCCCCAAGTCCCGCTTGAAGACCACCGGGTGCTCCCCCAGGGGCGCTATCTAGACCTGTGCATTGCGCCAATAGGGCGATAGCTAGTAATATCAATAGGTTATTAAGTAATGATTTATAGAACGACTTCATGCGCCCGACCCCTCGGATGATAGCTCGGCATCCTTGTCACTATTATCGAATATTTTCTCATAAAAATTGCCTATAAACTTTATAATTTATCCTTGTTTGGCTTTAAAGCGTTCTAGCTTGTAATAGAGGGTTTGTCTCTGAATGCCCAATTTTTTGGCCGCCTTGGCCTTGTTGCCCCCGCATTCGTCGAGAACCCGGTGGACTTCCTCCGGGGAAACCCGTCGTTTCACGGCTTCAATTTCTAAATTTTTTATCTTTTGATGCAGGGTGAATCGGGAGATACCCAGCATTTTTGCGGCCTTGGCCTTGTTGCCCTCCGACTCTTGTAGGGCCCGTGCGATAACCTTTTTTTCAAAATGGGAGACTTGTTGCGGAAGATTTAGGTTGTTTTGCATTTCTTCTTCAAATTCGAATTTTTCCCGAATGTGATCGGAGAGTAGGTCCTTGGTCAAGGCGCCCTTTCCCATAACCAAAACCCGGTTCACTTCATTTTCAATTTCTCGAATATTTCCCGGCCAATCATAAGCCATTAAGACCTTCATAGCCGCCGGTTCTACCGAAAGAAATTCTTTGGGAATGCCCATTTTATTATTTTGCATGAAAAAATTAATCAACGCGGGAACATCGGTACGGCGATCTTTTAGCGGAGGTAATTTAATTTTCACTACATTTAAGCGGTAGAATAGATCTTTTCGGAATTTGCCATCCTTAACCATTTGTCCCAGGTCTTTGTTGGTGGCCGAAATAATCCGTACGTCGACTTTAGTGGTTTTACTGGAACCGACGGAGCGAATTTCACCTTCCTGCAATACCCGTAGTAATTTTGCCTGCATGGCCAAAGACATGTCCGCCACTTCATCCAAGAAAACGGAGCCTCCGGTGGCGTATTCGAATAAGCCCTTTTTATCTTTTTCGGCTCCGGTAAAGGCCCCTCTGACGTGTCCGAATAGTTCGGATTCTAATAAGGTGTCATTATAGCTAGCACAGTTGGTTGAAACAAATATCTTACCCCTTCGAGGTCCGTAGGTGTGAAGCGCCCGGGCGATCAATTCCTTACCGGTACCAGAGGCGCCTTGAATATAAACGGTCACATCCGATTCAATAATACGGTCTAGAGTTCGAAAGACTTCTTTCATGGCCTTCGACTCGCCGATGATCTCCTGGTATCGGTCCGTGCGAGGTGCTTCCATGTCTTGACCATGGACCATAAGTTTGGTCCGTTCTAATTCTACCTCTTGATCCTTGAGTTTTTCTTCCAAGGCGCGATTGAGTCGCTCGATGATTTTTTGACCCTTTTCTAATTGGCGTTGCCTCTCCCTGTTTTGTCGCAAAAGTTTGGCGTGTGAAATGGCCAAAGAGGCTTGATCTGCAAAGGTACCTACAATTTCCGCATGGGCGGGCTGAAAAATACCTGTGGCAAAGCGATTGTCCAAGTAAATGACGCCTTGAACTTCGTTACCGCTTCGAAGCGGAACCGCCAATACCGATCGGAGTTTCATACGATGCACGCTCGCCGCATTTTTTAATTTATCATCTAAGGCCGCATCTGTCGTCAGAATAGGTTTTTGGGACTTTGAGACTTCTCGAATTACGGTGGTGGATATTTTCTCAGTGGCCTTCTTTAAGCTTTCTTTATCCATATTTCGTGCCGATTGCACTTCGATACCGCCATCTTTCAACAAAACGATAAAGCCCCGTTCCGCTTTAGACAGTTCTACGGCCTCATCGAGTACCATATCTAAAAGGCGTTCCAAATTCATCTGGGCTAATGTGCGTTTTGAGATTTCAAAAAGCTTTTCATAGGTTTTTTGATCTAATGCCGTGGCTGGGTTATTCATGGAGTCTCCCTTAACCCTGCTATCGCAGCCTGAATTTTCTCTTTCTTGCGGTCTCGAAGAAAATACCGGCGATAATCGGGGTTCATATTTTTTAAAATTAAATCTAATGCCATGTCGGATTTATTCAGATGGGAAAGGGCGCCTGCAAAATCTTTTAGTTGGATGGCTAGTTCACCCATTTCAAATTCAATTTCCCATAAAATTTGTCGCAGCTGTTGCTCACGTATCAATCGATAGGCTGTATCCAGATGCTGTTTTGAAATCTTGAGGTCGGGTTTTCGGCGTTGCCGATAGATGCGCCCTAATAGAATATGCGCACTGGCTTGCAGGGCTTGATGACTTATAAGGGTGGATCTATCTAAGGCACCTTCCGCATCAAGCTGTGCCGGCAAATATTTATTGCGACTTAAGTGCCAATGGGCTCGGTTCAAAAGGGTTTGTGGAAACAAATGGGGAGTGGAGATCTCGCTTGCCGAATGTAATAACGATAGGGCCTGATTTAAATACCGACCTTGTTCTAAAGTGGCTTGGTCCTGTTCGGCCAATAAACTTAAGTAATTTAGGGCGGCCACTTGTTTTTCTTTCATGGCATGCTTTAGGGCATGGTCCAACCATGCGAAGCAAGCCTTGGTAGCCACTTGAGATTTTCCTGAATGAAATAAAAAATTGACCCAATTATGTTGCAATACGGACCAAAGATGTTCGTGCCGTTCAGAGTCTAGAGTATTCATGGCCAGCTGATAATTTTCCTGGGCCTTAGCATAATCACCACGGTCAAAATGCCAATTGGCCAAATTCATCGACAGGGAAGCAATTAGGTTGGGGTCCTGCGCCGGTAATGCCACAGTGACAGCTTTGTTCAATAGGTCCTCAGCTTGTACCCATTGTCCTTTTCGCTTGGCCAGTAAGGCCCGTAGATTGTGTATTCTCGCGATCCCACCAGAATCTTCCGCTTTTTGAAAGGCCACCATGGCCTCATTGCAGCGAGCCAAGCAGGCATCGGCATTGCCCAAGAGGAGATGGGCCCGACTCTGCACTTCATGATAAAGTCCGAGCAGGGCCTGCTGCTGGGGTGGAAGCTCCGGTAAAGAATTGAGGGCCGCTTCGGCCTTGCCTAAGGCCACAAGGTGTCTTGCTCCCCATAGCTTCACTTCACTCGGTACATTTTGTTCGGAGTGGAGAGTCTCGAGCCACTGGGTGGCCAAGCCATAACGCCCCTGCTGATACAACTCTTGTAATTGGCCCAAAATCCAATCCCAATCGTCTTTTGGCATTGGGGTCGACGGAAATGAAGATGCCTTCAGTCCGTATAGCCATGATTCATGGTGGAATTCCCTTTGTAAGCGGCCTTGTTGAACCCATTGTTTTAATAAGGGCCTGAGGCGTTTGGTTTCCAGATTGATTAGCCCTGCCAGCACCTTGGCACTTAGACCTTGGGTGCTATGGTGTAAGATTTCTCGAATGCCTTGCCACCAGGTTTCCCAAAGGTTCTGAGCGAGTTTGGTTGCTGCCATAGGATCGATTTCTGTTGAACCTTGCCAAGCCCATCCTTCAGCGCTCCAATGGAACCATTGCAAATCCTTGGCGGCTTCCAACCAGTGGGAAAAATCGGCCAAGGAATCTCCAAATTGTTTGTGGAGTAGACCAATCCATTTTTCGGGAAAATCTATTAGTTCGCTGGAAAAAAAGTTGGCAAAATTATTTCCACCGCACTTTTGTAAAAGTACGGTACCTTTTGCCGTAGGCGGTGCAACCTCATCCCAGGTAATCAGAACCGGCATGGGCCATTGTTTGAGCTCTTCCCAGGGGGGAGGGCTCCCGACCGCCTTCCAAGCATCACCCAGCATGAGGAGATGAGTTCCGGGAATCTCGGGATTCTCTTTAAAACGATCCCATTCTTCCGGGGTGGTCACCCAAAGAGGGTGGGCGCCTGCTAGCTGAAGAGATTCTTTTATTTTATTTAATAAATATTTTTTTCCACTACCCGCTGGTCCTTTTAATATCCACAGGCCATCCGTTGCTAAAAAATACTCCTTTTTTAATTGGGCTATGGCCTCTGGGTAAAAAAGAAAATCGCTTTCCTTTAGGATTCTGAGGGGCGTGTGCGGGGTTTTTAAAGAATAATTTTCACCCAAACACTCATTTAATCTTTGCAAGAATTCCCGCGCACTTTGAGGCCTGCTTTTGGGATCTTTTTGTAAGACTTGAAGTAGAAAATGACCCCAAGTCTCTGGCAGGGCCGGGTGTAACGGATAGGTCTGGGTTTGGTGGGAATAGAGTTGTTCTTGAAAGATTTCGGCTGGATCTTGGGAGGCGAATGGGAATTTGCCCGTAAAGATGCGATAGAGCATCATGGCGACACTATATAAATCGCTGGCCGGGGAGGGGGCCATTCCCGTCAAAACTTCCGGGGCTACGTAAGGGAAGGTGCCCGATAGCGAATCTTCTATGGAACTTTTGTCTCGACTTGTTGCCAGTCCAAAATCGATGATCTTTAGTAAAAGTTCGCCTCGGTGGTCGGGATCCGTGACCAATATATTTTCGGGTTTCAGATCGAGATGCAGGTAACCGCGGTGATGTAAGTAATCCAATCCGCGAAGCAACTGCACCACCAAATTCAGCAAGGTATTTAGATTGGCCGATTCACTAAAGGTCAATAGGTCGGGCCCTTCCACCCATTCTTCACTCAGTAAAAGTTCTCGATCAAGAATGCTTAGGTCGTAGACCCGAGCCAAGTGGGGGTGATGTAATTGAGTGAGGGTGAAGTATTCGTTCTTGAGGGCCTCTAAGAAAATGGGATCGGTCTTGGGACCTAAGGTAAGGCTTTTTAGGGCAACGGGACGACTCCGCCCAGGGTCCGTCGCCAAATAGACCTGAGAAGATCCGCCCGCGCCTAGCTTACGAATGACCTGGTAGCCACCCTTGTCTTTAGTTGTTTTCGACCGAACCAACATGCCCCTCCGATAGTTACAATTTAGACAATTGGATAATATTTGTAACTATTTTGAATAATTAAAGTTTTTTTTATTACTCTAATTATCCCACATATTTTACATCGGATGGTGGGGAAAAGAAATTGTCAATTATTTTCAATTTAGAGTATTTTTCGACATTTTATGTCATATCCGTAAAGAATCATCCAATTATAGTGGCTTATTTTCTATATTATAAGTATTTAATTTTACTATAAAATTTATGATTTATTAAAAATTTTAACCAAATTAGACACTTTGATATTTAGATTCACAAACAAGGCCCATTCAAAGAATGGCAATTTTTTATATTAAAAACAATAAGTTACATGTCTGGCTTCCAATACGCGCCATTTGGCATAACTCTTGTAATAGTGATTGCAGGAGGCTTTATGGGGACGTTTTCACTTGGGGCAGAAATAAAACCGGAATTTCAAGTCTTGGGCATGAATCCTTTTTTAGAGGC
>JAJFLL010000020.1 GCA_021772695.1 Deltaproteobacteria bacterium | reverse complement strand
TTAAGGACACCACTTGGCAAACAAAATATTTAGAAGGATTAAGGCCCTTTACGCTTCCCAGATTTACCAAAAAATCTAGATATAATTTCCCCGAAATTACAATTGATCCTTCTGGAAAGGCCAAGGCAAGTTGCCAAAGTTTGTCACTTGTTGCCGGGATGGCCTTCGGTACCGGCACTCACCAATCTACACAATTAGCGGCGTGGTGTTTGGCCCAGGCCCTTGAAAATACTAAAAGGCATTCTGTTCTGGATGTGGGAACGGGCTCAGGAATTTTGGCCATGGTGGCCAAATTGTATTTGGCGGGAAGGGTCTTAGCCATAGAAACCGACCCCGAGGCCTTACAAGTCGCTAAGCAAAATTTTAAAAAAAATGGAATGAACTCCATAAAGGCAAAATCTTCTATTGATAAGGTTTCGGAAAAATATCATGTAGTGGTGGCAAATATATTGGCCCCCACCCTAATAGAACTCAAATCCAAGCTGCTGCACCATACTAAAAAAGACGGTCAAATTATTTTAAGCGGTCTCACCTACCGGGACATTCCTGATATCCTCAAATGCTACAACCATTGCCGCTTACTATCTCAACACAATCGAAATGGATGGTCAGCCTTGCGTTTGCAAAAAACTAAGGCATAATGCATCACTATGAAAATCCATCTTGATATGATAAAAACCCCCGCTGCTTTGGGATCTTTTTGCAAAGAACTCGATGCCTCTCTTGCTCAGGACCCCTTTTTGGCGATCGATACAGAATTTATCCGTGAAAAAACCTATTACCCTCAGTTAGCCTTGATCCAGGTCGCTACCGAAAAGGCGGCTTGGCTGATCGACCCTTTGGCTTTTTCCTCAAAAGAGATTCAACCCTTATTAGACATTCTAGAGTCCCCTGATATCCTAAAATTCCTCCACTCGGCCCAAGGAGATCAAGAATGCTTTTATTTTTCTTACAATATTACCGCCAAGAATACCTTAGACACGTATGAAGCCGCTTCGCTTGCCGGGTTAGGTGAAAGCGTCAGTCTAAGAGATTTGATTTATCGAATTCGCGAGGTCCAAATTCCAAAGTTTCTGACTCGCACCAATTGGCTC
This sequence comes from Deltaproteobacteria bacterium, assembly GCA_021772695.1. Lineage (GTDB taxonomy): Bacteria > UBA10199 > UBA10199 > DSSB01 > DSSB01 > JAJFLL01. Next base: position 1,650 of record JAJFLL010000020.1, on the reverse strand, counting down.
AAACGTCCTTTGGGTGAGGAAATGTTACGCTACGCCATTAGTGACGTGGAATATTTGGTTTCGGTCGGAAAAGAACTCAAAGATCGTCTAGAAAAATTAGGCCGGTATGAGTGGGCTCGCGAGATATCCACTATATATGAAAATCCAACTCAATATGTTCCCGCCCCAGAAACCATGGCTCGCCGAATCGGGAAGAGCGGGCGAGTCCATAGCAAAAATTATGGTGTTTTTCTAAATCTAGTCCAATGGCGGGAGGACCGGGCACGTAAATTAGATCTACCCCGTAGGCGTATCGCCGACGACGATACTTTAGTTAATCTAGCCAATGCTCGCCCGAAATCCATTGAAGCCATTCGAAAATTTCGTGGTATTCAAAGTGCTGAGATTGACCGCCGGGGCCAAGAACTTCTAAAAATTTTTCAAGACAATGGCAACCAAGTCAAACCACCTACCCAACCAAGATTCAGCAAGCCAACACCTCAAGAGTCACGCATCATTGATTTTATCGGAACCTTTCTCAAAGCCATCTGCCAAGAAAAAAAAATTGCTTCTCGCTTAGTACTCACCGTTAAAGAGTTGCAGAAAATTGTTATAGATAACCTCCATGAACCGGAACAATGGGTTCAGGCGGGCTTATGCACCGAAGCAGCTGCTCAATTGGTCGGGGATTCCATCAAATCTGTATTAAATGGGAAAAAAGGCCTGGGAATCCATCAAGGGAAATTAACCATTTTAGATCTAGGAAATCATTCGTATGAAAATTAATCAAAGTACCGTCATGGTTACCGGTGGCGGATCCGGTTTAGGTTGGGCTACTGCCCAATTTTTTAGAGAACTTGGAGCCAACGTCGCCATACTAGATCTGGAAAAAGATGAAACACGGGAAAAAGTAAAAGGATTGGGTGACCAATCTGTTTTTTTTCCCGCCGACATTACTCAAGAACCTCAAGTTAAAGAAGCAATTTCGGCAATCATTAAACAAATGGGGCCTCTGAAGGTGGTGGTCAATTGCGCTGGTGTCGCCAGCGCCAGCAAAACTCTACAAGGAGGAAAACCCCACCCTCTTGATTTGTTTAAATTTACTCTAGAGGTAAATTTGTTAGGCACTTTTAATATTTGCCGACTCGCTGCAGAAGCCATGAGTCAAAACTCGCCAGGGGATTCCGGCGAACGAGGTGTTTTGATCAATACGGCCTCTATTGCCGCCTATGATGGTCAGGTCGGCCAGGTGGCATACAGTGCGTCCAAGGGTGGTATCGTTGCCATGACTCTACCGATGGCACGGGACCTTGCTTCCCATGGTATTCGGGTCATGGCCATCGCACCGGGCATTTTTGATACGCCTATGCTAGCTCTATTGCCTGAAAAGGTACGACAAAGTCTTGGGCAACAAGTCCCATTTCCACCTCGTTTGGGGTCCCCAAAAGAATTCGCCCAATTGGTCGGTCAAATCGTCGAAAACCCCATGTTAAACGGAGAAGTCATCCGTTTGGACGGAGCCTTGCGAATGGGCAGGTAGCCTGAAACTAAAAAGGAGGAACCGAAGTGCCCGTTTTTCCCGTCCAGTCCAATCCGGATCCCCACGGTTACTTTCCACTCAGCGAATCCGATTGCCATCATCTAAAGGTATTACGCCTTGCCCCCGGGGAT
>JAJFLL010000190.1 GCA_021772695.1 Deltaproteobacteria bacterium | reverse complement strand
TTTCCCGTGCTAAAGGATTTTACTTTTTTGGTCAGCCAAGCCAAAGGGTCTTTTGCCCTAATGGGCGTGGAAATTGGGGATCTGCCTCCCAGCCAATTTTCTGCGGATTTTCGCATTGGTGGGGAAACTCTCTATCTGATCGAAGGTAAGTTTCAAAATCAAAATGGGGAACTGTTCGTCGACATTGACTACATTCCCAAACAAAGTCTCTACAAGGTAGAATTAAAAACCCCCAAACCCATTTCATTTGCCGCCATTCCCAAGGCGTCCGAGCGATTGACAGAAACCTTTTCAGGCATTCAATTTGATTTACGTGCCGAGGTCAGCGGTTACAAACTCAGCGAACTAAATGGGTCGCTAAAATTAACTGCCACTGCCTTTGGCAACCGCAGCCACGACAATACTCCGGATTATAAGTTGACCCTATCGGGAGCCTTGAAAGCCGGTGATCTTCAACTACAGGAATTCAAAATAGATTCTACGGGCATGAATCTACAGGCCAGTGGCAATGTGGACTTTGCCGACCAGCTTCTCGATGTAAAAATCAATGCTGAAGATTTCGATTTAACCACACTCATCAACGCCATCGCCGAATTGGATCTGAGCGGCGACACCCGTGCGGAAGGCACCATCAAAGGCCCTTTCAAAAATCCAAATTTTCATTTTACTGCTCAGGCAGAAAAAACCGGATATTCCTTTATGAATTTTGGGAAGATAAGTGGAGTCTTTGATATTGACAACGGCCTGCTCACCTTCACTGGTGGTTCTCCGGTAGGTATCGAATACAGTACCAAAGTAGATGTGCGCACCAGCAGCCTCTTCGATAAAGATAAACGGTCCACCGAATTGAAAGCCCAGTTCGAAGGTTTAGACGCTGGAGAATTATTGGAAAATCCTGAATTCAAGGGAAAAGTAAGTGGCACCTTTGAAATGGTCGCCCTACCCAACTCCGTTGAGCGGGGCACCTTACAGGCCAAAATTGATAAATTTGTGGTCTATAATTTTTCTTTTGATTACGTCGAAACCACTGCGAAGTTAGAGAATAATCAATTCATCTTAAACCCGACTGAATTTAAACCGCCTGATTTTGACCCCTTGAACATCACCTCTCCGATCATCTTCAAATTCGATGACAAAGGCTGGACGGTGCAGGGCCCACTACTTCCCGGCATGAACCTCGACGGTAAATTTCTTCGCAGTAGTCCCAATTTTGTTCAGGTCATCGCAAAATATACCGACCTCGACCTACGTCCGGTACTGGCGAGCATGGGGCTGCCCCAGCAGGAATCCACGGCTGACGGTCAAGTCGAAATGAAAATCGGCATGGAAAAAAATCCGTCTAGTATTGATTTACAATTTTCTAAACTCCAGGTCCCTCTAGAGGAAGGAGAAATTCATAATAATGGGCCCATATTGATTGAGATTCGTCCGCCCAAGGTAATTTTTAAACAAGTTGGATTAGCGGCCGGAAACGAAAAGTTTTCTCTTACCGGAACTTATACCTTGGATGGCCCCATCGATTTAAAACTCGACGGCAATCTTGATCTGGGTGTTTTAGAGTTTCTTCCACAATACTTTCGAGACGGAGAAGGATTCGCCAATCTAAACTTGAAGGTGGGAGGGACCTACGAACAGCCGCATTTGTTGGGGGATATATCCTTTACCAATGCTGGGGTAACCCTTAGACCCATACGCGGCCAAATAGAGGGGCTAAACGGAAAAATACAATTCAGCCCCCAAGCCATCGTTTTCGAAAAACTTTCCGGAACCATGCGTGAAGGCGATTTGATTATCAATGGGCCCATCTCCCTTCAGGGTGGAAAACCTAGTTTTTATGATTTGAAAATATCCACCCGTGAAGTGGCCATTTCCGACCCCGGCATTTACAAGGTCATCTTTAGCGGAGAATTCGCATTAAAAGGTCCTGCGGCAGCCGTCACCCTTTCAGGAACCATGGATATCAACGAAGGGGTTTATTCCCGCGACTTTGACATCGTTGAGTCCTTTTTAAAACCGGAGGTTTCTTCCTTAAAGGAGGATCAATCAGATGTATTCAAGAACATCAAACTAGACCTACAAGTGCGTTCCCCAGGAGAACTGGCGGTAAAAAATAATATTGCCCGAATTTTCTTTAATTCAGACATTAAAGTTACCGGCGATGCCACCAACCCGGTATTCAGCGGAGCCCTTGAAGTCTTGAGTGGACAGTTGCATTACTTCACGGTGGATTTTGAGGACGCGCGCGGTTCCATCGATTTCCGCGATCCTAAAAAGGGCCCCTATGTAGACCTCACCTTTGAAAAGACCTACCAGACCAGTTTTGACACCACGACTGTAGAAGCTCACGTAGTAGGTTTTACTGACAACCTACAAATGCAATTTTTTAGCAATCCTCCACTAGAGCGTCGGGATATTACTGCTTTGATTTTCACCGGAGTATTACCTGGAGATGCACAGAGAAAATTGTCCGGAGGCAATCTAGCGAGCACCGTGATCGCCACCCAACTCTCTCAGGTCATTCAAAAACCTCTGTCTCAGAAAGCCCATTTAGATATTTTTCGATTGGAAGCTAGTGACCCTAGCTCCAATAGTTTTTCTTCCCTGGTGGTAGGAAAGAAACTGACCGACCGTCTCAGTTTAGAGTTTAAGACCGACTTAGGAGTAGATCGACCCTTACAAGGTGTGCAGATGGAATATTTGCTTTTAGACAATATTCTCGTCAAAGCCACCCAATTTAACGATGGCACCTTTGATTTCAATTTGGCTTTAAGGTTTTTATTTTTTTAACATGCGAGCATTTTTAGGCATTCTATTGATACTAGTGGTTTTTGGCGGATGGGCATCTCCGACCTATGCTCAAGACCCCCTGCCTCCTTCAAAAGAAGACCCCCTACTTGAAGCCGAAACCCAGCCTGATGCAGAAGATGAAATCCTCGGAACCATCGATAAAATTACTTTTACTGGAATTAATTCCGTATCAGGCAACTTAGTGGCCGACATCGCCACATTGAAAGTCGGTGACTCTTTTACGCGTAAGAAACTTGAAAACTCCATCAACGATCTAAGAAAATGGGGAATTTTTTCCAAGGTTGAAGTCTTGGTGGAATACGACGGCGACAAGGTTACCTTGAACTACGATTTAGAAGAAGGTTTTGTAATCAAACAGATCCACATCAAAGGCAATTACCCGCTCTTAGAATCAAAAGTACGCCAAACACTCTTTTTGAACCCAGGGATCATCTATCAACATGACAAACTTGCCGAACAGGTGGATCGACTGGATCAGCTCTATGAAAATGAAGGTTATTATGGCACCACCGTGCTTGCCATTGAAGATTACGACAAAGAAAACCACCAGGTAACTTTATACTTTAGGATCAAAAAAGGCACCACCTACCGACTACGAAAGACTACCGTCGAAGGAAATACCGCACTGAACGAAGGCCGAATCAAAAGCATCGTTTTTACCTTTTTTCATTTCAAACCAAAGCAACTTAAGAAAGATCTGCAAAAAATCACCGACATCTACAAACGCAAAGGTTTTGTCAGGGCTCGAGTTCGGGTGGGCAGTGAATACTTTGATTATGACGCAAAAAAAATCGACCTAGATCTACTGATCAGACAAGGACCTCGAATCAAATTAGCCTTCGAAGGCAATGATCATTTTTTCACCAAAACTTTAAAGAAAAATATCACCGTTTATGAGGGGGGAGACTTTGACGAATTCGAGTTGGACGCCAGTAAGAAGGAATTAACTAAATTTTATCAGGAACGCGGCTTCGAGGCCGTCAAGGTCGAATGGGAACGAATCAAACTCAATAAAGATTATTACCTTATCATTTTTAAGATAACTGAAGGTGAGCAACGCAAGGTGCTCGAAATTAAATTCAATGGCAACGCCCATTACAGTGAAGGTAAGTTAAAAGATCTCATTGTCACCAAAGAAAACGGGCTATTCAGTCCGGGTTATTTTTATCAGCCGCTGTTTGAACAAGACCTCCATAGTATCACCACTTTTTATCATGAGGAGGGTTACTTAAAAGCCAAAATCGTGAGTTGGTTAAAGACCTATACACCACTGGGTGACATGGTGAGTCTTACCATAGACATCGAGGAAGGACCGCGGGCTCAGGTCAAAGAAATGCAACTATTGGGGCTTCCCGAAGACCTCACCGAGGGTATTCAAGAAAAATTAGTCCTGCAGCCCAATGCCTTTTATAGTGTGGAACGTCTGAATGATGATATTCAGACCATCTTGGTAGACCTAGCCAATAAGGGGCGGCCCTATACAACAGTAAGTCATGATGCGGTCGAGGTGGCGCCCGATGTCTACAATGTCACCTATACGGTCACAGAAGGCAAACCGGTCACCATCGGAAAAATCATTTTTGTCGGAAATATCAAAACTAAAGAAAAGGTGATCCGGCAAAATATGAGAATTAAAGAAGGAGATGCATTTTCCACGCAGAAACTGCTGCAATCCCAACTCAACTTGCGTCGCTTAGGAATTTTCAATGTGGTGGCGGTAGAAACCTTGGGACTGACTAGTTTAAGGGATCAAGTCAATGTGGTGGTTAGGGTCCAAGAAAAAAAGGATAAGGTTCTTGATTTTGAAATCGGCTATAATACTGATTTGGGCATCAGCGGAAAGGTCGTTTTTAATAAACTGAACTTCCGTGGCAGTGGAAAAAATCTCAATTTCAAGGTGCAGGCCGGCACGCAGGTCAACCGAGCCGAAGCCAATTATATCGATCCGCGGGTATTGGGAACGGGATTACAATTGACCCTAGGTGCCTACGGTGGCAGAGAAGATCGGCCTTTTTTCTTAAATAATTCGGTAGGAGTTTACGGGTCGCTATTTAAACAGCTGAACCGTACCGTATATACCTGGGGCCGCTTGGATTTCAGTTTCAACGATGTCAATACCAGTAACACTGTATTTAATGTTATCAATCCGACCTTTGTGCCCAATGACCAAACCCGTTTGACCACAACACTTGGGGTTACCCGCGATACCCGCGACAATTTCGGAGACCCACACCGGGGTACCTACCTGAGCGGAACCGCAGCCCTAACCAACCAATTCTTCACCCTGGACGGTAATTATTCTACGGTACGCGCCAATATGGGGCATTGGTATTCCCCCTTTTCCCGGGTCACCATCGCCAACGCCCTCCGGGTGGCCAATATCTTCAAGGTTCCCAGCTCTACCTTGGTTCCGGCCGATTCCAGGCTTTATTTAGGAGGTGACAATACGGTTCGGGGATTCCAACAGGACGCATTACTTCCTAGCGGTGGAACCTTTTCGTTGGTTCATAATCTAGAATTAATTGTTCGAGCCTTTAATAAATTTCAGGTGGTGGCCTTTTTAGATTCGGGTGTGGTGACCAACGGTATCACGGAAGTCAATCTGACCACCTTGAGGCACTCGGCTGGACCGGGGATTCGCTACGTCACACCGGTAGGACCGATCCGAGTCGATTGGGGATTTATTCTTGATCCCGAACCAACGGATTCCACCAGCAATCGAGTACACTTTTCTTTCGGATACTTTTTCTAAGAATTGACCGGGCCGACAGATTCGCTGTCTTCCGGGATGATAAACTCGAATTCGACGATATTAAAACCGATTCGGTCGCCGTTTTCTAAGGGCCGCCCCGACCTCTGGCCGGAATCGAGTTTTTCTCCGTTTAGGAAGGTCCCGTTTTTGGAATGGAGATCTTGAACAAAAAAGTTCCCATCTTCTTGAAAAATGGCTGCATGGGTGCGTGATATATACCCATCTTTAATGACAAGGTTGGCCAAGGATTCATCACGGCCCACCAATAGGGGATCCCGGCCGCGCATGACCAGGGGTACTTCAAATTCTTTGCGTACCAATCGGGGATGATTCAAGGCTTCACTTACCGACATTGGCCCTGGGGGCGCATGAAGCTTGATTTTCGATGTGAGTTCACCCAACATTTTGACCCCTCCGCAGGTCAGGGATAGTATTCACCCTCGACCCGAATCCATGAAGGCCACACAAATTTGCCAAAAGTCCCAAGATAAGTAAAGGTTTCTCTCTAAAGGAATCACCTATCATTATTTCGCAGTGCAGCATAAAAAAACCCCTTCGCCGAGCAGCGAAGGGGTAACAGGTAAGCAATTACCTACTTCCAATTCTTATATGAATCAGCCTTTTTGGTTCAGGCGTCTCCAAGCGGTCGCTAGACCTATCAGACCAAATAGGGTCAACCAACTGAGCATATCGCGATGTCCAGCGGGATTCAGGCTATTGAAGCAACCGCCCCCTTCGTCGGCGACCGTCGCATCAATGCCGGTTCCATCGGCCACATCGGGCTGAGAATCACAGGCATCACCGATCTGATCGCCATCGGCGTCTTCTTGTAATTCATTGGATACCAGCGGACAGTTGTCGGCTTCATTCAAGGTGCCGTCGCCATCGGTATCGCCGGTGGGATTGTCCGGATCACAGGCATCACCCACGTCATCGCCATCACTATCTTCCTGACCGGGATTTGCCACCATAGGACAATTGTCGGAAATATTTCCATGACCATCGCCATCGGTATCTTCACCATCATCATCGGAACATTCAGGATTCGGATCACAAGGGCAGGCATCGGCGCCATCTAAGATACCATCGTCATCGGAGTCGTCATCGATTTGATCGGGACAGCTACCATCGCTATTTTCCTCATTATTCATTAGACCATCGCCGTCCATATCTTCATCACAGACATCACCCAGTAAATCGCCGTCTAAATCTTCTTGATTGCTTTCATCGCCGGGACCATTGGGCACATTGACGCAATTGTCCTCGCCGTTGGGCACACCATCGCCGTCGTCATCCATATCGGGAGGATCGTCGTTGGGATCACATGCCGCGCCCAAACCATCTTGGTCTTTGTCTTCCTGATTACCCACATTGGGCACGTCGGTTTGGTCGGGACCGTTGGGTACCGTGGGACAGTTGTCGGCACTTTCCCCTTCATTGGGATAGTTATCACCGTCCTCATGGTTTTTTACCTGGTCACCGTCAATATCGTCGTCGCACAAATCTCCATAGTCGTCGCTATCGACGTTGGGTTGGGGTTCTCCGGCCGCAGGGGAAGGATTATTCCATTTGGCGAGCGCATTGGATTTTTCCACCGCTGAAAGGCTGGCATCGTCACAGACGCTGCGATCGGGGGCACAGTTATCCATGCCATCGACCCAACCATCGTTATCCCAGTCACTATCGCACTTATCGCCGATACCATCCAAATCACAGTCAGGTTGAATCAGCTCACCATCCACATCTACGGGAGGGTTGGCACATCCATTGCCTTCACATTTATGGTCGGGATTTTTCGGGGAACAATTGTCCTCGTCATCTAAAACTCCGTCGCCATCGGCATCGGGAGCCTCGACGATTTGACAATCGGTATTACACGTGGAACTCAAGGCACCGTTGTCTTCTCCGGCATCACATTCTTCGCCTTCTTCCTTCGTACCGTTTCCGCAAACTCCTCCGCCTTGGGAATCGATTTCCACATCGAAGGTATTGCTGTTGCCCTCTTCACAAATGACGGTCGCAGGAGGATTGTCTTTGTTATATTTACCGACTAGGGCAGGTTGATTGGTGCGAATCTTAAATCCCGAATAGACCATATCGAAACCCTTAACTCGAAGGGCACAACGGTCATCGGACATTTCGGTAGTATCAATAACGATCATGGCGCCTGATGCATTGGCGGCACCGTCGATCTTAAAACTTACTCCATCACCACAAACGGAAGGCGACCCTTCACAATCGAGGTCTGTTTCTCCGTTGATGTAAAGCTGCTTTTTTAATTTGATGACTGCTTCGCCGGTTTGGCCGTCGTAGGCGGGTAAATCGAATTTGATCAAATCTACACAGGCACGCTGCTGGGGACGGTTAAACCCATTTTCAATTTTATATCGAAGACAATGGAAGTCATCGATGGAATCGGCCTTGTCACAATGCTTTTTTACCGTACAGACGGCATCATTGACCACGGCCTGGAGCGGGCTGGATGGAAATCCGAAGAGAATGAGACCCAAGAATAAAAATGTTCTCAGGATTAGTTTTTGCCAAGACATAAGCTTCACGCCTCCATAATCAAAATCAGTCTTGCCCCGCGCTAGACCCCCAAAAACTTGCTAACTCCCCCGAATTGCAAAGCAATGTACATATCGGCAAATGGAGAAGAATGTTGCTGAATGCGTCATCTTGGGTGCCTGGGGCCAAAGTAGCGGGAAATAGCGATATTAATTGTTGGGGAATAAGGGTGATTTTGTTGATTTTATTGATTTTTCTTAAACTTGACCCCACAAGTCCGCCCTTGATAGACAGTTAAGCTTCGGGGCATCGTGGAAAAGTCGGACTATGGGCCTTTTTACCTGGATCGCAATTGTCGCTTTATTTTTTTACCTGACTCCCATCGGGCGCCTGCTCACGCGTCCGATCCGGGCCATGTTGGGAACCCGTCCGGAATGGAAGATTCCCTACCCCCATTTCCTCGTGAAGGTGGGGCGCCTGGAATACCTACTCGGCCCCTTGCGAGATCGAGCCCTTTCCATCCTACTTTTGGGAATTGTCGTATATCGGTGGTGGGTGGAATCACCCATTGGTCGAGACACCCTGATCGCTTCCTCCCTCATCGTTTTTTATAATTTATTGGCCCTACTCACCATTCGGCACCGTGACGGCGTTCGCCTAAAATTGGCCGAATTGGCTCGCGTCCATTCCAACATTCATCCCGAAGATTTTTTTAACCTCTTTTATGCCCAACTTTCGCCCTGGTCCCCACCCTTCCCCCAACAAGGCTTTCGCTTGGTGCCCTATAATGATGCCGATTACCGTACCGATGAAGGCCCATCCCAAAAATTTTCTCCCATGTTCGAAGCGGTACTTTCCACCAATACCTTGGCACGCATGGCCATTATGGCCTTTGGGCGAGTGGGGCCCGATCATGGTCGGGACGCCTTCGATGGATTAGCGCGGCTCTGGGGATCTCGCGTCGCCCACCTTTTTAAGATGCATCTGCATACCCGTTTGGTGGATGAAGCCATTCCACCCTTAGAAGGCAAAACCCTCTTGGTGTTTAACCATCAATCCACCCTCGACTTTGGACTCAATTTCTTTGCCTTGGGAAATTTGCGGGTAAGAAGCCACGGTGACTTGGGGCCAGGTAATCGACACTTACGGCCGCGATTCATCGCCGCGAAGGATCATTTTATCGATAATCCCTTCATCTATTCCTGGGTAGGCTTAGGAAAGGTCATTGAAAACGCGGGCATGATTTTTATCAACCGGCGCAAAAAAGGCATGGGCTGGTTGGCCATGCAGGAGGCCGCCGAAAAACTGGTCAACGCCGATGTTGAGATCGCCGTTTACCCGCAAGGCACCCGGGCCTATCCACTACGCTGTCCCAGTGGCGACCGACAAGATGCGGGTTTCTACACCACTTTCAGCAAGAAAACCTGGCGAGACCCCCTGGGCCACCTGAAACCAGGAACCGCCCATCTCATCGTAGACACCCTGTTGCAAATGAAGTCCCACGGACAGGACCATTTGAATGTCCTGGTGGTGGGCATCAGTGGGGCGGGCATTGCAGGTCCAAAGGGAAACTGGCGAGTCCAAACCCAAAGTGAAATCGAGTACCGGGTGGCCTCCCCTTGGGTGATACCCACCTCATTTGTCGATGGAGTGACCTTTCCCCAAAGCCGAGATCCCGATTTACCCGAAGAAAAACGGTATTTCGAAAAAATGGACCAAATTCAGGAAGAATTAAATCGACGCATGGTAGAGGTTTTATCTTGGCATCAAGTATTGCGCCGCCGTATGGCCGAAGACTTGCCCAAGGTGGGGTTTTCGGGCGATGAAATCCAGAGTTTACAGGCCTGGCTCGACCAGGCTGATGCGGGTAAAGACCATCGCCCCTACCAATTGCTCGATCGCATCTTGTCTTTACCCCCTGATTTGTGGAATCGTCTCTTTCGGCTTTGGCTGGGCATGCGTGATACCAATGCCGAAACGCAGGCCTTTCAGGCCTTATTGCAAGAGGTCTCGGAAAAATTACGCTAAGACCCCTTAGGGGGCCGGTCTTAGCCGCCTGATGACCAAAGAGTTTAGGTATGAATGGAAGGGCTCATGAGTTCGAAGACTAATTTTAAAAAACGCGCCCTAGTGGTTGAAGGTGGCGGCATGCGCTCGGCCTATGTGGCCGGCGCCCTATTGGCCTTTCACGAACTGGGGATCAAAGATTTCGACCTCGTGATAGGCACCAGCGCCGGGGCATGTTGCGCTGCCAATTTCATGGTTGGGCACCCCGAATACAATCAATATGTCCTTGAAGAATATCTTGCCTCAGACCGCTTCATTCAATTTAAAAATGTCATCGGAACCCGCAATATTGTCGATGTGGACTTCCTGCTCGACAATTGTTTCGACACCTTAGATAAACTCGAACAAGTCGTAAAATCCAAGAAAACTCGCTTTTTGATCACCACCACCAATTGTGAAAATGGTGAACCCGTTTTCATGGATGCAGCCAAAGAAAAAAATATCCGCGAGGCACTTCGGGCGAGCTGTGCCATGCCTTATTTGTATCGTCGCAAACTTTATCGCGACGGCTACCGGGTTCTAGATGGGGGCTTGAGCAGTTCCATTCCCGTGGGCAAGGCCATCGAAGAAGGCTGCGAGGAAATCTATGTGGTGTGTTCCAGGCCCGAAGGCTATCGCAAGAAGCCCAACTCCTTCGGGTGGATCAACCACCTGGCCTTTCCCAAACATCCCCGTCTTGCCAAGGCTTTGTGGTATCGGGACCGGGCTTATAATGCGGAATTAGACCTCATGGAACACCCCCCGAAGGGAGTAGAAATTATCGCTATTCGACCCCAGCAAAAACTTCCGGTCTCTCGGGTCACCCGCGATCGCATCAAGGTTCGGCATGGAATTCAACAGGGGTTCTATGATGCCTACCAAGTTTTGTCGGGACGATCCTTCATCTACCAGGGAATGGAAAATTCTCCAGGCCCCCAGAAGGTCAAGTCGGCGCAGCTTTAAAGACCGACTATTCGGCATCCAGGGTGTCTAAAATTTTGCTGGCGGTCACAGCGCTACTCCAACGGGCACCACGGGTTTCATTCAATTCACCTTGTTTCGCGGTCACCGCATCGACCATTTGGGTGCGCACTTCAGTAGGAATCAAATCCATCACTTTATCGAAGGCCGCGTCATCCATGCCCACTGCGGAATAGATGGCGTGGATTAGGGCGCGAATGGCGTCATTGGCCTTCTCTGGATTGGCCTGCAAATTGATCAGATAAGTTTGGACCGAGGCCCAATTGTCGGTTTTGACCGCGCCGACAATCAATAATTCGAGTTTTTGGGCATAGCTTTCCCCGTCGATATCGGGAATCGATGCTTGAATCGAAGAGCTAGGCCATTCCGTACTTGAATTGCCTGCCTTGTCTTCCTCGCCCAAAATCGTGATCTTGGCACCATGGGGATCGTTGGTATTTAAATCCTTATCATCAAACTCAGCACCGAGGGGTTCTTCGAAACTCAGGTGACTGAGATCCACATCGAAGACCAATTCATCGACCATGTCATCGACCACAAAGGTCTCGAGCAATTGGTCGGCCGAGTAACTGGCATCACCGTATACCTCGACGATGTAGGCATTCTTTTGTGCGTCCCAACTTACCCGCCAATATTCCTGATTGGAGCTGGCATGTAGGGTCACCTTACCCCGTGCATAAATGAGATTTTCTTTGCCATCGCTACGGGAATAAACATCGAAGTCGCTACCGTCCCAAATACGTTTGCCGTCTTCCGTACGGGTCGGGCGATCTCCGGCCACTTCCACGGCATCGACATCTTCATCAGAACTCTTCCCGTTTAAGGTGAAGTGCTCGGCAAATTCAGGCGGAATGGTCTTATCGTCTTCATCGTCAGAGACCACGGGATCACTGGAGGTACCACCAGTCGTACCGGTCAAATGATCCTCCAATGCGGCCTCCGTAGCCACATTTCCCGGAAGGATCATGGTTCCAGAGGCGCCACCCCAATTGACGTTTTCCGGGTTGGCGTTGATATTACCCTTAAAGCCATCATGGGTGTGGATGGTGATCACTTGTCCGTTGCGCCGGGTAACCCTGATGGTAAAACCGTCGGGGTCATTGGGGGAACCCTCGGTGACTCGAACCATGTCGGATGGGCGCAGATTCAGATTAAAATCCCCCCACAGTTCCCAGGTTTGGGCTGAGGTATCGTTCGGATCCCAGGGAGGCGTCAGGTCAATGCCTTGACCCATGGGGGCCTCTACCAAATAACTGCCGTCTTCCAAGGTTTCTACGGGATGATTGACCGCTTCACTCACATCGGGCGCGGAGGCTTCAGAAAATTCCTGCCAGGTGAGAAGGCCGGTGGTATCTTGAACTTGACCAGCTTCAGGAGT
>JAJFLL010000189.1 GCA_021772695.1 Deltaproteobacteria bacterium | reverse complement strand
GAGTGGGGTTGAGTCCGTTTTGATTCGTCTGCACGCCGCTACTGCCGCAACCGGTGGTTGCGGCCAATAAAATAAACAGGGTGGCGGCACATATTGATTTCTTTTTCATAAATGCTCCTTAAGTTTCAAAAAAAATTAACTCCGGTAGCCAAAGGAGGCATAGATTTGGGCGCGGGGCAGAGGAAACCCCAAGGAATCTATGGTCTGCACGTTTCCTACATTGCGACCTTCCAGAGTGACGAAAAATCTTTGCTGCCAACGATAGGTGGCGCCCACATCTACCAAGGCGCGAGCGCCGATGAATTTGGTATTGCTGAAATCGATGGGCAATTGGTCTAAATAATTGACCCTGCCGAAGAGGGTCCATGATTTTAAATTCAGGTCCAATTGGCCGTTAGCCAAGTGGCGGGGGCGTCCTGGCAACTGATTGCCGCTGCCATTTAAGGTGGCATGAACAAAGGTGTAATTGCCGGTGAGGGTGACCATGGCGTGGGGTTTTAAAATGAGGCTGGCTTCGACGCCTTGGGAGGTGGCCGGTCCCGTATTGATGGGCGCGATGGTAAAGGCCGAGATGGGAACAAAAACGATGGAATTTTTTATGGCGTTGCGAAAATAAGCCACTTCCCACTCGGCGATGCCCACTTGAAACTTTGCGCCAATATCAAAATTGATGGATTTTTCTGGGACTAGATTGGGGTTGCCTCGAATAAAACCTTGGTCGGGAAAAAATAATTCGTTGAAGTCGGGGTACCGAAAGGAATTTCCCACGTTGGCACGTAAGTCAACCCAAGGAGCGGGCTTGCCGGTGATTCCGAAATGCAAGGCTACGTCGGAACCAAAATCATTGGTATATTCAAAACGAACCGCAGGGTTGAGAAAAAGCTTTTCTCTAAGCAGACCAATTTCATCTTGGAAAAATAGGGCCTGCGTATAGCGTTGTTGCAGGCCGGAAAGCTTGGCTCCCGCGAGGGGCGAGCTGTCATTAAATCTTTCATAACGGAAATCGTAATAAAAGGTGAATAGGTGCTGGTGATTGGGCTGATATAAGTCATAGCGCACCTTGGCTTTGGAACCCACGGCTTGATTGATAGAATTCACATCGATGGGGCCCCCTAAGGCGGGAGTAGGATCGGTAAAATGGCTGCGTTCCACCAAATAATTGGGGCCATAGGTGAATTCCAATTGAGGAAGCGATTGGGGATTGAAACGGAACTCCAAACCCGAGACGTTTCGAAATTGGTTCTCGTGGGCTTGCAGCGGGTTGGCAGGATATAATTGTGTGGTTTCTAATTCAGTGCCGGGTTCGTCCCGCGAGGTATAGAAGAAATCGTTGACCCAACTCAGGTGCTTGTTCGGTCCCCAGGAAGTGTCTAAGCGGCTCAACACACTTTCATTGAAAAAACCGTTGTGTAAACGCAAAAACTCTTGTCCTCCACCCAGAACGGTTCCGTCGGGCAAGGTGACGCCCGTCGACAAAAAGGGGAAGTCGCCCTTGGAGCTTAAATGGGTGTGATTGAGGGCGAGACCTAGTTTGTCCCAGCGTTTCGAAAATCCCTCATGGGTTTCAAAGGTGAGAAAGCTGCCTCCGGTGGCCTTGGCTTCCCATTTGGCCTTTTTACCCGCTCCCTTGGTGATGATATTGATGACGCCGCCGACCGCGTCGCTGCCAAATTGTGCGGAAGCGCCACCACGGATAATTTCGATGCGCTCCACACCTGACAGGGGCAAGGTAGAAAAATCCACGGCAGCCCCTTCGGCGGTGTTGATTTTAATGCCGTCGATAAATACCGAAACCTGTTCAGCTGTAGAGCCACGAATACTCACGGTGCTCAGACGCCCAAGGCCACCGAATCCTTTGACAAAAACCCCCACCTGTTGGGCCAAGATCTCGGGCAGGGTGCTGAATTGATTTTGGTAGTCTTCTGGATGGATGACGGTGACGAAGGCTGAAGGCTTATCTGGACTCAAGGCCTGACGCTTGTCTTCCACCAGAATTTCTCCGGAGCGAAACACGTCATCGGCCCAAGAAATCTGGGGCATTGCGAGGACTAGAAGGAATAAAAATTTTAATATTGCGCGCAGGCGCACTTTAGAGACCTCCTCTCTTTTTTCCACGAAGAGAGTTTTAGGTTTTGGGAGTTTGGGGTGAAAGATATCCTGACTTAGGGTTGATTCCCTTCCGGCCTCGCCTTCCCGTCCTGAAATCTCATTGAAGAAGTGAAGCTTTTTAGACAGTGACTAAAACGACCGGAAAAAATTCCCATCACAGTGGCGGGTCCGTGCCTGATTTGCCCATGGGGCTCACAGGACTTCCCTCGCACCGCAAACTTGGACCAAGGTATAAAAGATCGAAGGGCTAGGGCTAGGTCCCTTGGCCCCGATTGTCAAGGGACTTGCCCTGGGGTGATTGATTTTAAGTTTTCAGGGGGAATGGTTAGTAATGGAGTCAAACAGGGGGGAAGCTTGGGAGAAGTTTCTGGCAATAATCTTTTTTCTAAGGTGTTCGGGCCCGAAAAACGAACGAAGGGCCTTAAGGCCTTTAGCCTTTTGGGACCGATTCCTGAGATGGACCTAATTTGGGCGAAGGATTGGAAGGGCCGGTGCCTACGAGCAGCCAGAATTTTGGCGGCTTTGCTCGGTCCAATTCCGGGAAGTCGTTGCAGTTGTTCGTAGGATGCCGTGTTTAGATTGAGGACCCCACTCAGCGGAACTCCCGAGCTGGTGGCGGGTGTCCACAGAGAGGAGATTAAAAAGAGGGCAAAGGCGAATTTTTTTTTCCACATCGGGGAATCCCTGACATTTTTTTAACCCCCCCCTTCCACAAGTTTGAGCAAAGGTGATGCCAAAGCCCTCAAATGGCGAATAAAAAATTATTAAATAATATCAATAATTTATATATTTTCTTTCAACAGATTGGGGGCTACTTCGGTCTGAAAGCAGACGATATTCGGTCCTGTTCCAACCAAAAAATGGGGGTGGCATTTTTTTTTGCCGCAGTGCATAAAAAATTTTGGCAACTCATCGTACAGACTTGCGATAAGCCATCGAATTATCCATAACCTAACCTTGAGGTGAAACCCATGATAGGACGGGCAGACATTCATAGCCCTGCCGCGTCCGGGAAAGAAACCTTGTCTATTCTTGGCAAGGGTTCTGCCGGAAATGGGCTACCGCAGGAATCTTGGACGGATCCTGCGGGCGATTTATTTTTGATTTTGGTTTCTGAGATTGCAGGCAATTTACAGGAATCCAGTAAGGCGTGGATCTCTACCCGTTCAACCCCTAGTGATGAATTGGTTTCCCAATGGTCCAGTTATCAGGACCGAGTGGCAGCTGCCCTTCAGAATGGTCCGATTAGCCTTTCACAATTACAGCAACTGACCCGTGGAGCACCCGAAGGCGGTCCCGCAAGTATTGCCGCATTCTCAAGCATTATCGAAGAGTCCGACCCAGAACTTTTTTTCGGGGACATGTTAAATCTGGGACAACATCTTCACCAGTCCCGCCATTTACCACATTTTACCGAAGGCCTTTTGAGTTGGTGTGCAACCCATTCCACAACGGCTTCAGTGGCCAATCATATGTTGACGGTGCGAACGGGTGGCGGCGGGTTTGCCGCCCAAATGGAATACCAGGGAAGCCACCTGGTTCAAGAATTGGTGAACCCCCTGTTTCTGGTGCCCTTTGGTCTGGCTTCCCTATCGGCG
>JAJFLL010000188.1 GCA_021772695.1 Deltaproteobacteria bacterium | reverse complement strand
AAGGCCTCGATGGTTTTTTTTAAAAAGTTCCGGTAAAATCAGGCTGATGGCTATAGTACTCCTCACCGATTTTGGTGCCAGCAGTCCTTATGCGGGGATCATGAAAGGGGTGATTCATAAAATCGCACCTGAGGAATCCATCCTGGATCTAAGCCATAGTATTGCTCCCTATGATATTTTGGATGGCGCCTTATGTCTTTATCAAAGTCATGCCTTTTTTCCCGTGGGCTCCATTTTTATAGCGGTCGTCGATCCGGGAGTCGGCACTCAGCGAAAACCCATTTTGGTTCGGACCCAGTCCTATTATTTTATCGCACCAGATAACGGCCTGCTAACTTTGGTGCTAAAAGAAGAGTCGGAAATTTCACTTTTTCACCTCAACCGTCCCGAATACCACCTCACCAAGGTCAGCCAAACTTTCCATGCCCGTGATATCTTCGCGCCGGTAGCCGCTCACCTGTCACAGGGAGTCGATCTATTGTCCTTAGGGAGCCCAATACACGACTATGAAAAAAAAGAGGAATGTTTCCCTCAGGTTAAAACGGAAAAAATCATGGGACAGATCTTAAGCATCGACCCCTTTGGTAATGCCATCTCCAACATCACCCAGGAACAATGCATGCAAGCCTTCCCCCAGCAAAATTTTTCCTTACGGCTTTCCGGACGTCGGCGCCCTCCCCTAAAATTGTTGGTGGGTCACTATGGGCAGGCCGCCGTAGGCGAAGCCTGCATGCTGTTTGGCAGTTCCGGTTTATTGGAAATTGCCCTACATCAGGGAAATTTGGCGACTTCTTGGAAAATTCAGCGTGGCCAGCCTATACTCCTAAGTCCCGTTTAAGCCCATAAAAGTGTCCAATTTATGGAAATCTCTTTGCCTCATGTGTTGAGAAAGGCTAAGCCTTAGACTGCCTAAGCCTACCACGGCGGGCAAGTCGGACTATGGGAAGGGAAGCAAAATGCGTTGACCGTATTATTGCTTTGCAGGGGAAAATTAAAATGATTCATACGGAACATTGGTTCTTTTGGCTTTTTGTCGCCCTTTATTTCCTTCACCTAGTGGTTGAAATTAGCCTAGATCTCCTTAACCTTAAAGAACTCAAGCGAAATCAAAATCGCATTCCCCCTTTATTCGCCGGGCGATTTTCAAAAACAGAATACGAAAACAGTATTCGATACACACGCAGTAAAATTCATTTTAGTTGGGTCAAGGCCACCTTCGACGTGGCCGTTTTGTGGTTGGCCATCATGTTCGGCGGATTTTATTACGTGGATGTTTGGTTGGGCAACCTCCTACCCACGTATCCGCTGGCCCATCAGGTTGCCTACCCACTGGTCATCGGGGGAATCTCCTTATTACTTCACTTGCCCTTTGGTATTTATTTTCAATTCGGATTGGAAGAAAAATTCGGTTTCAACCGCATGTCTTGGGGTATCTTTCTCACCGACCAGATCAAAACGATTGTTATCGCCTTGATCTTGGGGATTCCTCTATTGGCCCTGATTTTCAGTTTAGTGCAGTGGTTGGGAGCCTGGTGGTGGCTCGGGGCCTGGGGCGCCATGATGCTATTTCAACTAATGACCGCGGCCCTATTTCCCGTAGTATTGGCACCGCTATTTTACAAATTTACTCCATTGGAACCGGGCGAACTCAAAGATCGCATCTATCAATTGGCCCAAAAGATACGCTTTAAGATGGCGGGCATTTACACCATTGATGGTTCCAAACGTTCCGCTCATAGCAATGCCTTTTTCGCGGGTATCGGAAAAACCCGCCGCATTGTATTATTCGATACCCTGGTGGAAAACCTGACTCACGATCAAATCGTTGCCGTACTCGCCCATGAAATGGGCCACAATGTGAAAAAACATATCTTAAAGGGTTTGGTGATATCGACAGTACTCTCTTTGGCTGGCTTTTACCTACTCTCGCTCTGTTTGAATTGGCCTCCCTTTTTCAGCACCTTTGGCGTTCCCACTCCCAGTCTACAGGTAGGCTTTGTGTTGTTTGGCTTGTTGAGTTCCGTTTTTACCTTTCCGCTCAATCCTTTCATGAAATGGTTGTCGAGAAAAAATGAATATGAATCCGATGCCTTTTCGGTTGCGGTCACCAAAGATAAAGCCAGTATGAAAGAGGCCTTGGTCAACTTATCGAAAGACAACCTTTCGAATCTGACTCCGCACCCATTTTATAGTTTTTATCATTATTCCCACCCCACGACCACGGAGCGAGTAACGGCCATCGAGGCCATTCCTTTGGCCAATTAGTTTGTCGATGTTTTATGAACGGGCGACACCTCATTCAATCGAACCGGCACCCGCTTGGCGCCCCAGGTGCCCGGCTTTGCCTCGAATACCCCTGGAATTAGCAAATCACAATTGCCACAGCGGCCGTCGGGCCGAAGGTTCCATTCGCTCAAGACATACCAGTCTCGCCCAATGAGTATTTCTCCACACTTCGGGCAATATGTTGAAGAACCGGAATGGTCGTGCACGTTGCCCGTGTAGACGTAATGCAGGCCCACATCCATGGCGATTTTTCGAGATCGGCTCAAGGTTTCCGGTGGGGTGCGGGAAATATCCATCATTTTAAAATCGGGATGGAATGCCGTGAAATGCAGGGGTACGTCCGGACCCAGGTGTTCCAAAATCCAACGGGCTTCAGCCTCGACTTCCTTTTCTGAATCGTTTTTACCGGGAATGAGCAGCGTGGTGATTTCAAACCAGACTTTGGTTTCGTGTTTGAGATACTCCAAGGTTTCTAGAACCACGCCTAAAGGAGCAAAACAAATTTTTTGATAAAACGCTTCGGTGAAGGCCTTTAAATCCACATTGGCCGCATCCATGTAGCGGTAAAATTCTCGTCGTGGTTCCGGGCAGATTTCTCCGGCGGTGACCGCCACGGCCTTGATGCCACGTTCCCGACAGGCTTGGGCCACATCGATCGCATATTCCATAAAGATAACGGGATCATTATAGGTAAAGGCCACACTCTGACAGCCTAAGGCCTCGGCGGCTTCGGCAATGGCTTTAGGTGAAGCCGACTCAGCCAAAATATCGATTTCACGGGATTTGGAGATATCCCAATTTTGACAAAAACGGCAACCGAGGTTGCAACCAGCCGTCCCGAAACTCAAGACCGGTGTCCCGGGATAAAAATGGTTCAAAGGCTTTTTTTCAATGGGGTCGATGCAATAGCCACTCGAGCGCCCGTAGGTGGTCATGACGACTTGTTCATCCTGGCACATGCGCACGAAACAAAAACCCCGCTGCCCCTCTTTTAATCGACAATAGCGTGGGCACAGGTCGCATTGGATGCGCCCATCGTCAGTGCGATGCCAATATTTAGTGGAGACAACGGATTCCATATTCAACTCCGCCTCCATTGTACTGCCAAAGAATAGGCATTGCCAGAAGCCCGTCGATCTGGAAGTCTCACCTCCCCATGATTGAACGCCTGTACCAATGGACCATCGCCTGGGCCACCACACCCCAAGCCGAATGGGCCCTACTGATTTTGGCCTTCGCGGAATCGTCGTTTTTTCCCCTGCCACCCGATATTTTATTGATCGCCATGGCGGTGGCGGAACCGGAACGGGCCTTTTTCTTTGCTGCGCTGTGCACCGCAGGATCGGTATTCGGTGGTATTTTTGGATATTATCTCGGAAACAAAGGGGGTAGACCCATTCTAATCAGATGGTTCAGCAACCGCACCCTAGCCCGGGTTGAAAAATTATTTACCCGCTATGACGGCTGGGCCATCGCCATCGCCGGCTTCACCCCCATACCCTATAAGGTCTTCACACTGGCATCCGGGGCCTTTTTGATCAAGTTTCGCACCTTTGTAATAGCCTCAATGATCGGACGAGCGGGACGATTTTTTCTCGTGGCTACCTTATTTTATTTTTGGGGCGCCCCCATCAAAAATTTTATCGATCGGTATTTCAATTGGGTCTCATTGGCCTTCGTAGTGCTTTTAGTCGGCAGTTTTTTCGCCTTCCGGCTCTTCAAGAGCCCCGCAGAACCCCTTTCAGAAACCCAAGAAAATTAGTTTTTTTGGCGGTTGAGATTATTTTAGCTACTATTAATAATAAACTATGGAACGC
>JAJFLL010000187.1 GCA_021772695.1 Deltaproteobacteria bacterium | reverse complement strand
GTACGTTTTTTTAAAAAGGTTTAACTTTCTTATTTGCAATCGAAATGCCAGTTCGAAAAATTCAAAATTAAATTCTAAAGGTTTGTTTTTTAAAATGATTTTTATCTCGATGATTTTTATAACAAAAACTCCTGTAGCTTTTGAAATATTTTTGCAGAAAATGCTGCAATTCAAGCCCGCTAGCCCTTGGTAGGACTGGGTTTCCCGCCCTTGGTTCTGAAGCAAAATTTTTTTATGGGCAAACTGAAAGAATGGATGGGCACGATCCCCTAAACTCACCAGGAATCCCCTAAGCCTCAACCCTTAGCTTTATAGATATACTTCGGTTCCCGCGCCGCCTTGACTTCATCTAATCGCCGTACCTTGGGCACATGGGGTGCCGCCTTCACGGTCTCGGGCGAGGTCTCGCATTCCTTGGCGATTTGTTCCATGGACCAAATGAAACGGTCGAGGGTTTGTAGACTTTCGGTCTCGGTGGGTTCCATCATCATGGCGCCAGCGACGATCAAGGGAAAATAAATGGTGGGGGGATGGTAGCCGTAGTCCATCATGCGTTTGGCGATATTCAGGGTCTTGATGCCATAGGCGCTTTGTTTTTTGTCAGAGAAAACGCATTCATGCATACAGGTCTGCGGGTAGGCCAAATGAAAGAACTTCTCTAATTTCTTGCGCAGGTAATTGGCGTTCAAGACGGCCCGCTCGGCCACTTCTCGCAGTCCCACGGCACCCATTTCGCGAATATAGGTATAGGCGCGAACGAACATACCGAAGTTGCCGTAGAAGGCCTTGACCCGACCCACCGACTTGGGGCGATCAAAATCAAAGGCGAAAGAATCTTCCCGGCGCATCACCACCGGATTGGGCAAGTAGGGCTCTAAAATCTTTTTCACGGCCACCGGCCCCGCACCGGGACCGCCGCCGCCGTGGGGAGTGGTGAAGGTCTTGTGCAAATTGAAATGCAATACGTCCACACCCATGTCACCCACCCTCGCCTTACCCACGATGGCGTTTAGATTGGCGCCGTCGCAATAAACCAAGCCGCCCTTGTCATGCACGATTTTGGCGATCTCGGCCATGTGGGTTTCAAAGAGTCCCAAGGTGTTGGGATTGGTGATCATCAAGGCCGCCACTTCTTCATCCATGGCTTGCGCCACCACCTCTGGGGTCAAGATACCTTGAGCACCGCTCTTCAAGGTGACCACTTCGTAGCCACAGGCCGCGCAACTGGCGGGGTTGGTGCCGTGGGCGCTGTCGGGAATCAAGACCTTGGTGCGGGCATTACCCTGGTCTTGCAGGTAGGCCCGAATCATCAACAATCCCGCGAATTCACCCTGGGCACCGGCCGCCGGTTGCAAACTAGCGGCGTCCATCCCGCTGATCTGGGCGAGAAACTTTTGCAGTAGGTACATGAGTTCCAAGGCACCTTGCAGGGTCGATTGAGGTTGGTGGGGATGCAGCTTGGCCCATCCGCTCATGCGAGCCACTTCTTCGTTGACCCGCGGATTGTACTTCATGGTGCAGGAACCCAGCGGATAAAAACCGGTGTCGATGGAATAGTTCCATTGAGAGAGGCGCGTGAAATGGCGCAAGACATCAAGTTCGGAGACCTCGGGCAAGAGGGCCGCTTCGCTGCGCAACAAGGAGGCATCGATTTCTTTTGCGGGATCGTGGAGGGGCACCTCGCTTTGAGCCAAGGAAAATCCTTCGCGCCCGGGGGCGCCCCGTTCAAAGATGGTGGGTTCGGCAAAGATCATGCCCCGTTTGCCGGGTCCTTCGCGTGCGGTCATGCGAGCACCTCCCGCAGGGCTTGGGCGTATTGTTCCATTTGGTCTTTGGTATTCATCTCAGTGGCGCAGACCAATATTCCATTCTCGAGACCGGGAGCCCATTGGGACACATCGACTCCACCCAAAATTCCCTTGGCGGCCAGCTCAGCCAATAAGGCCTTGGGCTCACCGGGAACTTGCAAAACAAACTCATTAAAATGCGGCGCGGTAAATTTTAATGTCACACCGGGAATGGCGGTCAATTGGTCCCGTAAAAATCGCGCGTAAGAAAAATTGATCTGGGCAAGCCGCTCCAAACCCTTGGGTCCCATCAAGGAGAGATAAACCACGGTGGCCAAGGCACAGAGGCCTTGATTGGTGCAGATGTTGCTGGTGGCCTTTTCGCGACGAATATGTTGTTCGCGAGTGGAAAGCACCAAGACAAAACCTCGCTTGCCATTGGCGTCGAGGGTCTCACCCACCAAACGACCGGGCATTTGCCGCACATACTTTTCTTTAGTGGCAAAGAGCCCCAGGTAAGGCCCACCTAAATTGAGAAAATTACCAAAGGATTGCCCTTCACCCACAACAATATCGGCACCCACCTCGCCGAAGGGCTTGAGCAACCCAAGCGAGAGGGCTTCGGAAAAACATCCCACCATGAGGGAACCGTTGTCATGGGCCAGTTGGGCAACGGCTTGGGTAGCCTCGATCACACCGAAGGCGTTGGGTGATTGCAGACAAACCGCCGCCACATCTCCTTTGAGGCGGCTCTGCAAATCGCTAAGATCGACCCGGCCATCGGGTTGTAAGGCAATCTCCTCAATTTCAAAGTCGCGATTTTTCAAATAGGTGTGGAGGACCTCGCGGTACTGAGGATTGGTAGCCGTCGACACCAAAATCTTTTGACGGCGGGTAATGCGCAGGGCCATCAATGCCGCCTCAGCCAAGGCAGAGGCTCCGTCGTAATTGCTAGCATTGGCGAGATCCATCCCGGTGAGCGAGGCAATCATGGTTTGAAATTCGAAGATGGCTTGCAGGGTGCCTTGGGAAATTTCCGGTTGGTAGGGAGTATACGAGGTCAGGTATTCGCCCCGGCTGGTCAGGGTGGAAACCAATACGGGAATATAATGGTGATAAGCCCCACCACCCAAAAAGGCGGCCATGGAATCCACGTTGGCATTGACCCGACCCAGGCCTTTTAAATGGGCCAAAAGCGGTGCCTCGGCCAAGGGCGCCGGCAGATCCAGGTCTTGTTGCAGCCGCAAATTTTGCGGAATCACGTCGAACAAGGCGTCAGGGCTACTCACTCCAACGGCGGCACACATCTTTTTAATCTCTTCAGGAGTTTGAGGCAGATAGCGCATCGAGGGCTTAGGCCCCCTCTTCTTTGATCAATTGCTCATAGGCCTCGGCTTCGAGGAGTTCTTTGATTTCATCGGGGTTGCTCAGCTCGACCTTGATCATCCAACCGTCACCGTAGGGATCTTCGTTTAGGATGCCGGGATTATCGAGTAGCGGATCGTTGGTTTCTAAGATCTTGCCACTGAGCGGCACATAGAGATCACTGACAGACTTGGTACTTTCGACCACCCCGAAGGTGTCGCCTTGATCGATGGTCTCTTCTTCTTCGGGTAATTCCACGAAGACGATGTCACCCAATTGGTCTTGGGCATAATCGGTAATGCCGACCAAAGCCGTATTGCCATCAAGGCTAACCCATTCGTGTTCGGACGTGTATTTCAAGTCTTTGGGACAATTCATTTAGGCCTTCCCTTATTTGGCTAACCCCTTTGAATAAAAGGAGGTTTTATGATTTGTGCTTTCTTCATTTTACCCCTAATGTCAACGAAAAATTCCGACGCGCCCGACAAAACAGCACGGTCGATCAAGGCAGTGGCGATTCCCTGCTGCAGCATGGGGCTTAAGGTACCGCTCAAGACACGGCCCACGGGTTGATCTGCGGCCACAACATTCATGCCTTCTCGGGGAATGCCCTTCTCTAAGAGCTTCAATCCCACCACCTGACGCCCTAGCCCCGCTTGCTTTTGGGCCTGCAAATGGGACTTGCCTAAAAAGTCACCGGCATCCCAGCGAATCACCCATTCCAAGCCCGCTTCCAAGGGCGTGATGCTCTCACTTAATTCGTGACCATAGAGCACATAGCCCATCTCAAGCCGCAGGGTGTCGCGAGCCGCCAAACCGATGGGACGGCAATGGGCATCAGCACCAGCAGCCAAGAGCAATTCCCAAACTTTCACCGCATGGGCTGCCGGAAAAAACAATTCACAGCCCGCCTCCCCCGTATACCCGGTACGAGAAAATAAGACGGGCACACCGGCCACGGCGATATCCAAGGTATGAAATCGAGGGACGGAATTTAGCTCAACACCCAAGCGACGCAAGACATCGACACTGGCGGGGCCTTGCAAGGCCAACAGGGCCGTATCGGCACTCAAGTCTATGATCTGCGCATCGGGTCGGGCATGGGCCAAGAGATGGGCCAAGTCTTTTTCGGTGTTGGCGGCATTGACACAGAGCAAGACATGATCGGCGCTACGACGGTACACCAAGATATCATCGATGGCATAACCGTCGGAATTCATCAGCAGCGAGTACTGGGCCTGCCCATCGGCCAAGCGTCGCACATCATTACTGGTCAGGGATTGAATCATTTCCCAGGCACCGGCTCCCTTAATCTCGATCTCACCCATGTGACAGATATCGAAAAGACCACAGGCCTGGCGCACCCCATGATGTTCCGCCAAGATGCCTTCATAGGAAACGGGCATTTCCCAACCGCCGAAATCAATCATCTTTGCGCCGTGTTCGCGGTGCCAATGGTTTAAAGGAGTCTTATTCATAATGATGTCCTCGCGCCCCGGCTTTATAATTCGGCGGCGTCTAATATACTCGGCACTAATTCTTCACGACCCACGGTCATGATATGAATGCCGTGGGATACCGCGCGAAATTGCCGGCATTGTTCCGCCGCGAATTCCACGCCTACCTTAAGAGGTTCGTCACTACCCGCAAATCGCGCAATAACCGAATCGGGAATGCGAATCCCCGGGATGGTATTTAAAAACTGGGCCTGTTTGGCACTCTTAATCAAAATGATGCCGATCAGTATTTTCACCTTAAGTTCCTCGGCATACTGAAATAAAGATTCAGCCAAATTTATATCAAAGACCGGTTGGCTCTGAAAAAAATGGGCGCCCTGCGCTACCTTTTGTTCAAACTTGGAGCGGAAGGCATCGCTGCCATAGTTGTTGGGATCGACGGCGCCGCCCACATAAAAATTGGTAGGTGCATTGAGCGGTTTGTCATTGTAAGCCAAACCCTGATTTAATTTTTGAATCAAATGCATGAGCTTTACGGAGGTTAAATCAAAGACCGCCTTCGATTCCTTTTGATCGCCGTTCTTTACGGGATCACCGGTCAAGGGCAAGACGTTGATGATGCCCGAAGCCCAAGCACCCAGAAGATCGGACTGCAAGGCCAAACGATTTCGATCGCGGCAGGCCAATTGGTACACGGGCTCGACGCCTTCCTTCAGCAGAAATTGACAGGCCACCAAGGTGGAAAGCCGCATGATGCTGCGTTGATTGTCGGTAACATTGATGGCCAAGACCCGGTCTTTTACTTGGCGGGTCTTTGCGATGAAGTCGCTCATGTCAGGACCCTTGGGAGGAGCGATCTCGCTGGTCACTACGTACTTACCGGCCGCTAAGGCGCTTTTTAATTGGGTCATGAATGCCTCGTAACTCTCAGAAGGGTTGGCCTGCAAAGCGGTATGCGGACCGAACGGTATTGTAAAGTAACATGGTGATAGTCATAGGCCCCACTCCCCCGGGAACCGGTGTAATATAGGCAGCTCGAGAGGAGGCCGCACCGAATTCTACATCGCCCACTAGTTTTCCGGCGGTATCACGGTTCATGCCCACATCGATGACCACCGCTCCCTCTTTGATCCATTCCCCTTTGACCAATTCGGGCACGCCTACCGCCGCCACCACTAAATCGGCGGCCTTTATTTTTTTTGCCAAGTCGTGCGTCTTGCTGTGACAATAGGTCACCGTGGCGTTTTTTTCTAAAAGCATCATGCCCATGGGTTTACCGACGATATTGCTGCGACCGATGATGACGGCGTCTTTACCCTTTAGTTCAAATTTAATGTATTCCAACATCTTCATGATGCCAAAGGGGGTGCAAGAGCGAAAACCTTCTCGGCCTGTTACCAGATTGCCCACATTTACCGGATGAAAACCATCCACGTCTTTCTCAGGCGTAATGGCAGCCACCACATCGAAGGAGGCGAGGGCCTTGGGCAAGGGCAATTGCACCAAGATGCCATGCACGTTGGGGTCTTGATTGAGTTGCGCTACCAAATGGGCCAGCACCTCTTGTGGGGTATCTTCCGGCAGTGTGTGCTGAAAACTTTGTATGCCCACATTTTCACAGGCCTTACCCTTATTGCGCACGTAGATTTGGCTGGCTTCATTTTCACCCACCAAGACCACGGCAAGCCCTGGAGTCACCCCTGTCTTCGATTGCAGCCCTTCAACTCGCTGACGAATTTCGTCTCGAATCTCATCGCTAATTTTTTTGCCATCGATGATGCTTGCCACAGATTCCATCCAATGATTTGTTTCCCTTTGCGATCCACACCTTTAGGTTTCTCGGATTGGCACTTTACCGCAAGGGGAATGCAATGATGCTGATCGTTTCAACGCTCACGCTTCAATAATACGTCAGGGTTTGCCTGGGCTCGATTTAGTACATCTTTGAGTGCTGTCAATGCAAAAAAGTCTGATCGCCCATTTACAGCGGGACCCTATGCCCGTTAAATTCCCCTGGGAGCGAAGGCTATGGTCCTCTATACTAAAGCCCTTCCACTTTAAGGAGAAAGCCATGAGCACCGAATCAGAAGCATTTTCCATGTACATCGATGGGGAATTTGTTGAAGCCAAGTCCAAGCAAATCAGCGAATCCACTTGCCCCGGTGATCAAAAGATCATTGGGCGCTTTCCCAAAGGTGATGGGGCCGACGTAGACCGAGCCGTTCAGGCCGCCCGCCAAGCCTTTGATGCCACCGACTGGTCCCATGTGAGAAATTCCATCGAACGGGGCCGGTACTTGCAAAAAATTGCGGAAAGGTTGCGGGAAGATTTGGACCGCTTTTCTGAATTAGAATCTCTCGATTCGGGAAAAACCATTACCGAGACCCAACTCATCGACGTACACATGGCCGCCGACACCTTTGAATATTTCGGCAATATGGCGACGCAGCTCTATGGAGATGTATTACCGGTGCCCGCCGATGTGCTCGATTTTACCTTGAGAGAACCCCTGGGAGTTTGCGGGGCCATCGCCGCATGGAATTTTCCCATCATGTTCGCCGCTTGGAAAATGGCTCCCGCATTGGCCGCAGGAAATTGCTGCGTCTACAAACCGGCCGAACTCACCTCCTTATCTTCCTTGGCCTTAGGAAAAATTTTCGCCGAGTTGGGTCTACCTCCCGGCGTAGTCAACATCGTTACGGGACCGGGGCGTTCGGTGGGCCAAGCCATCGCTGAGCATGGGCAAATCGAAAAGGTTTCGTTTACCGGATCCACCGAGGTGGGAAGAAAAATAATGAATGCCGCTGCCTCCAATCTAAAAAAGACAACCCTAGAATTGGGAGGCAAGTCACCCAATATCGTCTTCGCCGATGCCGATTTAGACCGGGCTGTTAGCGGTGCCATGACCGCCATATTTTACAACGGGGGGCAATGCTGCATCGCGGGCTCCCGACTACTCTTGCACGAAGATATCTACGATCGCTTTTTAGAGCAGCTGGTGGAACGCACCCGCAAAATCACCTTGGGTCATCCCCTCAATTGGGAAGCCCGCATGGGACCCATGATCACACCCCAACATCAAAAACAGGTCTTGGCATTCATCGAATGGGGAAAGCAGAACGGACTAAAACTATTGACCGGCGGGGGCATTCCCAAGGATCCGGAATTGTCTGAGGGAAATTATATCGAACCCACTATTTTCGCCGCCGACTCCAATGATTCGAAGCTCTGCCAGGAAGAAATCTTCGGTCCCGTATTGACCGTTTTGAAATTTAAGGATGAGGCCGAGGCTGTGACCATGGCCAACGACACCCCCTACGGTTTGGCCAGTGCGGTCTGGACCCAAGACATCAAACGGGGCCTGCGCATGGCCAAGTCCATCAAGGCCGGCCAGGTCTGGATCAATCACTATATGATCGTTTCACCCTTCGGCCCCCACGGTGGCTTTAAAGAAAGCGGCTACGGAAAAGATCTATCTAAATATTGTTTGGAAGAATACACCCAAATCAAAAACGTCTATGTGGATTTGAGTGACGATGAATTTTTATGTCTCTATGATTAATGGCCCAAACCCATGGCCCTTATTCGGGATGGTATAAAATAGCGTATTCCACCTGACCCACACCTTTTTTCAAGATGCCCAATTGCTTGGCCACTCCATACGATAAATCCAAGACTCGTTTTTTTCGGTAAGGCCCGCGGTCATTGACCCTGACGATGGCCGTCTTGCGGTTTTTCACATTGGTGACTTTTAACAATGTGCCAAAGGGCAAGGTGCGGGAGGCACAGGTAAAGGCATGTTGATTGTAGGATTCGCCACTAGCCGTTTTTCTCCCGTGGAACCGCCGGCCGTACCATGACGCCAAACCTTTTTTGGGTTTTAAAAGTTCGGTGGCATCGTTTCTCTGGAATTGCCAAAAAAATACGGTTTCGGAATCGTCACCGTAGCCTGGGGAACTATTTAAAAATCCCAGGGCGATACTAAGGACGATTATCAGGCCAATGGATTTGCACTTGGTTTTCAAGACCAAAACCTTTACAAAGAGAATGGAAGCGTATTAAGCAAGTCGCCGACAACTTAGGGAAATTCATGCCTCCAGCAAAATTGCAAGCAAAAACACCCGATACCCGCCTCATCATCGCCGCTTCTGAACAAGACGCCAATTTATACTGGGCCACTCAATTTCTGGCTCCTGATCCCATTATTTACATTCAACATCGCCGGAAAAAATACCTGATATTAAATGACTTAGAGGCGGACCGCGGGCGCAAAGAGGCCTCGGTGGACCATGTGTTGCGCTTCAGCGAGTTAGAGCGTGAAATTGGGCGACGCAATGGCCGCCCGCGTGGTTACCTAGAGGTCGTGGCCCACTTTCTGAAAAAGAAAGGGGTCAAACGAGTCGCCGTACCCTATGATTTTCCCTTGGCCTACGGCTTGTCCTTGAAACAAAAGAAGATTCAACCCCATGTGATGCCCGACCCCTTTTATCCAGAGCGACTCATCAAGACACGCAAAGAAAAGGCGGCCATCAAAAAAACCTTGTCCCACGTCTCGGCCTCCATTCAAGCGGCCTATAGAGTGCTTCGAGAATCCAAGGTCAAAAAAAACCGAATTTATTGGCACAACAAGGTGCTCACCAGCGAAATTTTAAAAGGCGTCATCAACGGCCATTTGATGGAAAATAATTGCCTGGGCAAACACACCATCGTGGCCGGTGGTAATCAAGGGGTCGATCCCCATTGTGAAGGTTCGGGACCACTACCCGCGAACAAACCCATCATCATGGACGTTTTTCCCAAATCCATGGACTCCCAATACTACGGAGACATGACTCGAACCGTGGTCAAAGGTCAGGCCACCGATGCTCTGCGCCGGCAGTGGCAGACGGTCAAGGTGGCACAAGAACACGGTATCAAAATGGTTCGCGGCGGGGTCGATGCCAAGGGCATTCACCAATGGATCATGAATTATTTTGAAGCCCAGGGGTACCATACGGGAATCAAAAATGGCAGGATGCAGGGATTTTTTCACGGCACCGGTCACGGCTTGGGAATTGACATTCACGAAGCGCCCCGGGTTTCTACGGTCTCTCAGAAACTCAAACCCGGAAACGTCATTACCATTGAGCCGGGGCTGTATTACTCGGGAGTGGGCGGGGTTCGTCTCGAAGACGTGGTTTATGTCACCAAGGGAGGGCGCGAGCTACTCTCCCGCTGCCCCAAAATTCTTGAGATCCCTTAGAGACCTTTTAAAATTTCTTCCTTCTTGGCGTTGTAATCTTTTTCGCTGATCAAGCCCTTGTCTTTCAATTTCTTTAGTTCGGTCAGACGGGTTTCGGCACTTTGCCGGTCCTTTTCGGAAACCGGGGCCTTTACCGGCGCTTGTCCTTCGGCTTCCATCTCGGCTTTCAGACGTTTCTTCTTCGAACCGCGGGCCTTTTCATATTCTAATTGTTTTCTTAAGGCCTCTTCTTCGTCTTCGATTTTCGTGACGATGGTGGTCCAGTCGGCATTGATATCCACAAGGATTTCTTCGGTAGAGTCGAAGGCAAACTTTTGTGACGTTTGGGGTTCTAAGGATATTCTCAAGCCCTTGGCGTCCCGACGCATCTTTTTTCCTTCGGGAGTATGGGCTGCATAATCGCCGAGCAGTTTGGCCTCTGTCTTATCAAAACGCATATGAAGTTCTTGGCCGCTGACCCACATGGCGACCTGGGTCAACTTATCGTCTCTTATGACGTAATAGGGCCGCTTCTGCGCTACGGAAAAATAAAGAATTTGGTCAGGGGAAGCTTCTTGAAAGGCCTTCACGAGGTAGGGCGTATATTTTTCGATGTATTCTTCTTCGAAGATGCGACGGGTCTTCACCTTGTCGGTGAATAAGGCGGTGCGGCTATATCGCATGGAACGAAGGATGTCGGCCATCTGATCTTCAGTAAAATTATAAGGCTGATTAAGGTTTAAGGTCTTGGCCTCGGACTTACCAATATCGGCTACTTTGACGTAGTTCGCAGGATTGTTGGACTGGCGATAAATGAATTCGGTCTTGGCATATGCACCATTCGCGAGAAACCCACAGAACAGCAGAATTAATAAACTTATTTTTTTCATAACGTTACACTCATTATTCCCAATTGGAGATTTCAGGGATCCTCGCCCTGATATATAAAAAGCTTCCCTAGGTCAACCGCGGCCCTTAGGCAAGCTTAGAGAAATTTTTCATTGATTCCCTTAGGGTTTCCCCCCAAGATGATCCCATGCGACGTGCCGGTTATGGGGTTATCCCCCTGCTTACCATCGGGATATTGGCCATGGCCAGCCTCCTTGAACCCAGCTCCTCAGGGTTTGGTACTCACCGGGCCCTAGGGTTGCCACCCTGCATTTTTCAGTATTTGACCGGAATCCTCTGTCCCAGTTGTGGCCTGACCACTAGCTTCACCCACCTGATGCATGGTGATCTTGGCGCAGCCTTTCAGGTTCACCCCTTGGGACCGGTCCTATTTTTAGGCATGTTGCTGACGAGTGCCCTGGCCATCTTTGAATGGATCGGGAAGCAGACTTTCCTTGGAAAATTTTTGCGAGGCCATTATGCCTCTTGGGCCTACGGAGCCTTGACCCTCTATCTTCTTGTTTGGTCCGGAAGAATTTTTTGGACCTATTGGTAAAAGAAAGGAAACCCCCTTATGACTCCACCGCCTTCAACGACTCCCATGACTCCACCGCCACCGGTGAATACCGGTGCCCCTCAGGGACAAAACAATTCCAAGGCCATCATCGCCTTGGTCTTGGGA
>JAJFLL010000186.1 GCA_021772695.1 Deltaproteobacteria bacterium | reverse complement strand
CCGGTTTTGAAATGGGGTAGGTCCGTTTTGATTTGGGCGTTCTCAAATTCTTGGAGGCAATGCATGATGCCTAACTCCTTTATTTTTCATCGGGTTCCCTCTAGGGGCGGGGAGGATTATCAGCTTCAATAAAGAATGTCAAACGGTGGGGACCCTGTAACGAGATACAATAAAAATTCAATATTTTCATAAAGTTATCAACCAATCCCTAGCCTCTTGCGAGAAGTCGGTCGAGGATGATGGCCACCGCAGCCCGTACCGGCAGGTGATTATAGGACCCATCTCCACCTCCGGCAATGGGTTCTAGGATGCCGTCGGTAACGTCTAAAATTTCCTGAGCCATCCCCCAGCCGGTACCGAACAAGAGTAAATGCGGACGGTTCCGGTCGCGTAATCGTCCTTGCACCTCTTCAAACTTCAAACGGCCCCGACCGATTTTGGCTGAGGTTGCGATGTGATGGGGGCTTACCCCCTGCTCCTCGCGGATTCGTTCCCCAGCTTCTTTTAAAGTTGAGACCAACCGCAAGGAGGCAAAGGCATCTTTACGAGTTTGATTTAACTCGCCTCCCACCCCGGTCAACCAATGATCCATAATACGTTGAGCTAAGGTTCGCTGGGACTCCACGGGGCACACCACGAAATACCCGGCCAAGCCATAGGTTTTTACGGTGCGGGCGATATCATGCAGATCAAAAGGTGTTATGGATGTACAGACGATCTGTCCTTGGGAGTTGTATACGGGATAATGCAACAGAGCCAGATAGAGAGGTGCCTTGGGTATCATTGGGGGTCCCGCAACTTTCTTAAAATCTCTTTGGTTTCGGAATCTAATTGCAGGTCGTCCAGCAAGTCAGGGCGTTTTTTCAAGGTACGCTTTATAGACTCGTGCCGTCGCCATTTTTCAATCTCGCCGTGATTTCCGTTCAACAAAACTTCAGGCACTTTATGGCCGCGAAATTCTCTGGGGCGCGTGTAGTGAGGATACTCTACCAAACCACGACTGAAAGTCTCATCTTGCAAGGAGGAAGCCTTACCCACCACACCGGGAATCAAACGAGTAATCGCTTCAACAAGGGCTAGGGCAGGTAGTTCGCCGCCGCAAAGTACAAAATCCCCCAAACTGATTTCTTCATCGACCCACCCCTCCAAGACCCGTTCATCGACGCCTTCATAGCGACCACAGAGCAGGAGAATTTCTTCATATTCACTCAATTCCTCGACGATTTGTTGGGTTAAGGGTCGTCCCTGAGGGGACATATAGATCACCCTCCCCTTGTGGTAAGAAGCCGAAACTTGTTCAATGGCCTTTACGGCCGGCTCAACCTTGAGCACCATCCCATCGCCTCCACCGTAGACTTGATCATCGGCCATGCGGTGTTTGTCGAGCGCCCAATCTCGCAGTTGATGAACTTGGAAGTCGACCAATTTGTTTTCTACCGCCTTACCCAATAGGGAGCTTTTCAGGTATTCCTCTAAGGGATCGGGAAACAGTGTTAAAATGTCAAAGCGTGTTGTCATGACTGGTTGATCTCAAACAATTCTAGAGCCATTTCGGATAATAAGATCTTTTTTTTGGAAATTTGAGTGGCGACTATAAAATCCTGTTCATAGGGAATAGGGACCCTCGCCCCTTCCTCGGTCTCGATCCATAAAATATCGGATTCTCCCACCTGTTGGGTTTCTACGACTTTACCCAAAGGTTTACCATCGGGCCCTTCAATTTGTAGGCCCACCAGATCTGTTAAATAAATTTCACCGGGCTCAAGCTGGGGCAGATTTTCTCTGGGCAAGGCTAAAGTAGCACCGCGGTAGGCCTTGGCTGCTTCGGGTGTTTCCAAACCACGAAATTTCATTCGCCAAAACTCACCATGACGCTTCGCGCCTTCCAGAGAAAACTCCTGGTACCGCCCCTCGGCCAATAAATAGATTTGAGTGATTTGAGAAGGCAAGTCGCTTTCTGCATTGAAGAGAACACACTTCAACTCACCTTGGAGTCCCCATTCTTTTAGGACTTTACCTACTTCCACCCATGGTTTGGGAGGAGTCATGAAATTTAAGCGGCTTTAAGATGTTTCTTGAGGATTTGACGAACCGTATCGGTAGGCTGGGCGCCCACCTGAAGCCAATGTTGGATACGCTCCGACTTGAGAGTGACGGAATTCTCTTCGACCCGGGGATTGTAAGTCCCTAAAATTTCGAGGAAGCGGCCGTTACGAGCGAATTCCTTGTGGGCCGCGACGATGCGGTAAAAGGGTCTTTTCTTGGTGCCATGTCTGGCGAGTCGTATCTTAACCATAAAAATTTATTCACCTTCATTCAATGGGGCCCGCTTTACTGACACAGGGCCTTCTCAAGATCAAGCTTAGAAGTGGGTCTAGGTGTATCTATATGAAATTACTTAATTTTTAACTACTCAGGCCCGGCGAGTTAAAATCCCGGCATGAGGCCTCTAAGACCCTTGGCCCCAAATTTTCCAAACTTTTTCATCATCTTTTGCATCTGCTCGAATTCTTTGATCATGCGATTGACCTCACTGACTTGGGTACCGCTCCCTTTGGCGATGCGAAGGCGTCGCTTCCCGTTCAAGATCTTAGACCGCCGTCGTTCTTGCGGCGTCATGGAATTGAGAATGGCTTCTTTTCGCTTTAATTGGCCTTCTAATTCTTGAGGATTGATTTGGTTTTTGATTTTGCCCATGCCCGGCAACATTCCCATGACCTTGTCTAGAGAACCCAGCTTTTTCATTTGCAATAACTGAGAACGAAAATCTTCTAGGGTAAAGCTGTTCTTTAAGACCTTCGCGGTCATTTTTTTGGCTTCTTCCTGATCAAACTCTTTCTCGGCCTTTTCGATCAGGGACATCATGTCGCCCATACCCAGAATTCGTGAGGCCACACGATCGGGATAGAACGGCTCTAAATCTTCAACCTTTTCACCAATCCCCGCAAAGTAGATGGGACAGCCAGTGATATATTTAACGGAAAGGGCCGCACCACCTCGAGCATCACCGTCCATTTTCGTAAGGACCACCCCACCGATATTTAATAAGTCATGAAAACTTTTTGCAACGTTGACGGCTTCTTGTCCGGTCATCGCATCGACGACCAATAGGGATTGATGCACCTTTACTTTGCTCTGAATCTTCCCCAGCTCTTTCATCATTTCTTTGTCGATCTGAAGTCGCCCAGCGGTATCTAATATAACCAGGTCGTAACCACGATCCTCGGCAATGGCCACGGCCTTTTTACATACCTTGACCGGATTATCTTTGGGATGAGTATCGTAATAGGGAACATCGATGCGAGTTGCCAAAGTCTTTAATTGTTCGATGGCCGCAGGTCGATAAACGTCGGCAGGCACTAGGTACGGAAATCGCTTTTTTTCTTCTTTGAAATAACGGGCCAGCTTTGCCGCAGTAGTGGTTTTTCCCGAGCCTTGCAGACCACAGAGCAAAATCACCACCGGGGGTTTGTGCTGCAGAGAGATCTCTTGAGGAACTCCCATGATATCGGTCAATTGTTGGTGGAAAATCTTGATAAATTGTTTGTCGGGCGACAAACTTTGATGGACCTCGCTCCCCATGGCCTTGGCTTTGACCTGCTCGCAAAATTCTTTGACCACCTTAAAATTTACATCGGCCTCAAGTAGATTTAACCGAACCTGCCTGAGGGTTTGCTCGATATGGTCTTCGGTCAGTTTGCCCCGACCTTTGAGGTGATCTAGTATGTCATGAAATTTATCGGAAAGTTGTTGGAACATGTTTCAAAACCCTTACACACACTCATCAGGAATATTGCACTTGAACGTCGTAGGCAAAATCCATATGTCTTTTTCTGGCATCTTCAACAAAGGCTTCAGGCTCTAAAAGGGCAATATGATAGCCTTCGTCTTTTCCGGAAAGCATCGAGATAAAAAGTCTGACAGTATTGCGCCACTCAAACATGCTTCCGGCCAAATCGCTAAGGGAAAGACAAAAACTGGTGTTTCTTTTTTTAAGCAGTTTTTCTAAGATCATAGAAACGTAATTCGGCAAATTTTGATCGCCTATATTTTTAGAATCACCCAATCCCAAAATTAAAATTTCTTTTACCCCTACCCGGTTCAATGACGGCATCAACAAGGCTTCTCCCTCTTCACCTTGAAACCGATTTTGCATGATCAAATCAGAAAGATACCCATTCAGGCGCCAGTCGAGCAAACCTGCCTGCCCTTTCAAAGGCCGAACATCTTGATAGGCGAGCACCAAGGCCAACTCATTGGAGACCTCATCTAGGGAATCACTGGTTATTTTTAATTGAATCATGGCTAAGAGTTTTTAACGCTTTTTGATGTCTTTGGCAATGTGGTCTAGCACTCCATTGATAAAGGCTCCGGATTCCTCGGTGCCAAATCGTTTTCCAATTTCTATAGCCTCATTGATGGAAACCGAGGCGGGAATGTCTGCACAATATAAAAGTTCAAATACCGCCATACGCAATATATTTCGATCAACCAAGGCCATCCGCGAGATTTTCCAGTGGGTCGAGTGAGATTCGATCAAGCGATCGATTTCATTCACATTTCGAGGGACTCCCCGAACCAGTTCTTCACAAAATTGAATCAAATCAGCTTCCATGGGATCTTGTTCGTCGATTCCTTGAATAATTGAACCGGTGCGAAAGGATTCCGGGGACACCTCTCCCGATTCCTTTTGGCAAAGATCTATTTCATAGAGCAATTGGAGGGCCGCTTCTCGGGCCCTTCGGCGCAATCCCATGGGCTTTTGCCTTTAGGTCTTAATGCGTTTTTTTAATAAAACCATGGAAACGACCGTCTGGGCCGCTTCCAAACCTTTATTTTGCGTGTCATCACCTGCTCGAGCCAAGGCTTGATTCAAAGTGTCGGTAGTCAATACACCAAAGGCCATGGGTACTCCGGTTTGCAGCATCGCCGTTTGGACACCCATGGTCGTACCCTGGCAGACATAATCAAAATGTGCCGTCTCTCCACGAATGACGGTACCCAGACAAATCACGCCATCTATTTTGCCGGTATCGGCCAGGGTCTTGGCTAAAAATGCCAATTCAAAGGCGCCGGGCACACGGTAAACTGGAACCTGATCGGGTTTTAAGCCCAAGCGCTCTAACTCTTGGATGGCGCCGCGAACCAGGCCTGCGCAAACTTCTTCATTATATCGACTAGCCACTACGGCCAATCGCAAGCCTTGAGCATTTAAATCCGCTGATGTTTCAGAGGTGATTCCCATCTATCAAGAACCCTTTTTCAACAAGTGGCCTAATTTATCGCGTTTGGTCGCTAAATATTGTTCGTTGGAACGATTTGGAGGAATCTCTACGGGCACCCGTTCTACGATGCGCATACCATAACCTTCCAGGCCCACGATCTTTTTCGGGTTATTGGTCATTAATCTAATTTTTTTGACCCCAAGGCTGGCTAGAATTTGTGCTCCGATTCCGTAATCTCTGAGGTCGGGCTTAAAACCAAGTTTTTCATTGGCCTCTACCGTATCATAGCCCTGTTCTTGCAAGGTATAGGCCTTAATTTTGTTATCAAGACCGATGCCTCGCCCTTCCTGCCGAATATAAAGGATGATGCCTTTATCTTCTAGGGCAACCATTTCCATAGCGCGATGTAATTGGGGACCACAATCGCAACGCAGGGAACCAAACGCGTCTCCGGTCAAACATTGCGAATGCACCCGAACCAGTACTTCGTCTTCTATGGAAATCTCCCCCCTCACCAATGCCACATGGTGGTTGGAATCCACATCGTTTTCAAAAATTTTAATTTTAAAATGTCCAAATTCAGTGGGAAGATCAGCTTCGCTGCTGGGGCGAACCAAACTTTCGTATTGCATACGATATCGAATGATATCTGCGATGGAGACGATACATAGCTTATGGTCTTTTGCGAATACCTCGAGGTCGGGCATGCGGGCCATGGTACCGTCATCATTCATAATCTCACAGATCACTCCTGCCGATTGAAAACCCGCTAGCCGTGCTAAGTCAATGGATCCTTCCGTTTGACCGGTGCGCACCAGCACTCCACCCTTTTTGGCCTTCAATGGAAAAATATGGCCCGGACGAGCCAATTCTTCTGGGCGACAGCCGTCTTTAATGGCCGTAAGAATGGTGACGGCTCGATCTTTGGCACTGATGCCGGTGGTGGTGCCGTCACGAGCATCGATCGATACGGTGAATCCCGTTTCAAATAAGGAACTATTTTCTTGAACCATCAAGGGTAGATTGAGTTGCTGTACTTTGTCTTCGGTAAGGGAAAGGCAGATTAACCCACGCGCATACTTGGCCATAAAGTTTATGGCTTCAGGGGTGACCTTCTCAGCGGCCATGGCCAAATCGCCTTCATTCTCACGATCCTCGTCGTCGACCAAGATGACCATCTTACCTTCAGCGTAATCAGCCAAGGCTTGCTTTACCCGTTCGATGGATCGATTGAGTTCTTTTAATTCTATTTGGACTTGGTTTTTTGTTTCGCCAACCATGTTTTACTGATCCGATTGAAGGATTGATCGATATATTTTAACAAAACATCTGCTTCTAAATTCAGGGTAGCACCGGCCTTTTTTCCTGTCAAAGTGGTCCGGTGCTGGGTATGTGGAATAATGCAGAGCTCGATAAGATGGCTCTTAACCTTATTTACCGTAAGGGAAATTCCATCAACGGTCACCGAACCCTTCGCGACCATGTAGCTTTCCAATCCCTTTGGAACTTTTACCGTTAATAAAAAATAATTTTGCGGCTTCGCCCGCACCTTTTTTACCGATTCTAATTTTCCCACTCCATCCACATGACCTTGTACCCAATGACCTCCCAAGCGGTCACCCACTCTGAGGGGTCTTTCCACATTCACTTTGGACCCCTGGACCAATTTCCCCAAGGTGGTGACTCGCAAGGTCTCCGGAGAAATATCTGCCTGAAACACCCTACCGGCTTTTTTGGTAACGGTCAGACAACAGCCATCGATGGCTATGGAATCGCCCACCTTGGTATCCTTTAGGGAAAAGGGGGCCCGAATGGCCAATTTCGTGTGACTGGCCTGCGCGTGCACGCTGGTAATCTCTCCAACCCCTTCGACAATTCCGGTAAACATGAAACTTAAGCTTGCTAGCGGGCAAAGGCACCCTGCGTCAAGTCGGTAAAACTACCCATGGGCCAATAGCCTTATCTACTTCGAATAATTATGTTTTTTTACGGGGATTCCGATAGGTTAGCCACAAATCCTCATCCAAACGCTCTACCCGGTGAGGATCTCCTAGAGCTCGCTGAGGTAGTTTTTTCAAGCCCAATGCGGGAGTCCAAGACTTAGCGTCGGCCCCAAGTATTTTTGGGGCCACAAACATTTGCAGCTCATTCCAAAAACCTTGGGTCAGAAATCGACCCCATACCCCTGGCCCGCCTTCCACCATTAAGGCATGAATCCCCTTGGCGCTTAAGGTCTTCAGTAGTTTCCCTAGGTCAAAGCCCCGCCCCTTTTTAAGGGGACATGGGAGCACCTGAATCCCTGAATGGAGTAGTGCCTTGGCTTTCTTGTGCTTTAACTTTTCGGGCTTAGTAAACACCCAGGTCGCTGGGCCCCATTTAGAGTTGAGGACTCTGGCTTTAAGGCCAATTTCTAATTGAGGGTCCAAGACGATCCGAATGGGAGCCGGCCCCTTTTTGATGCGCACATTTAACCTAGGGTCGTCTTGTAATACGGTGCCGATGCCAACCAAAATGGCATCGGATTGAGATCGTAACAAATGAGTCTGCTTGCGGGAAGCCTCGGAAGTAATCCATTGGGATTGACCATTCTTCAGTGCCACTCGGCCATCCAATGAGCTGGCTACTTTTAGGGTCACATAGGGAGTCCCATGCAACATACCGTGGCGAAAATAACGAATCAGCTCTTCACATTCTTGTTGGAGAATACCGGTTTGCACCTCGACACCCGCCCGTCGCAAGGCACGAATGCCCCGGCCGGCCACCTGCGGATTGGGGTCTCGGCAGCCCACCACCACTCTTTTGACCTGACTTTCAAGAATGGCAGGTACACAAGGCGGGGTTTTTTTTAGTAAATGACAACAGGGCTCTAAGGTCACGTAGAGGGTGGCACCGACGGCCTTGGGATATTTTTTAAGGACCAATTTTTCTGCATGTGCTGCACCAGCCTTAGGGTGGAAGGCCTTGGCGAGGATTTTTTCACCTCGAACCAAAACCGCACCAACCGGAGGATTGGGTGCGGTCTTACCAAGTCCCTTCCTGGCTTCTTC
>JAJFLL010000185.1 GCA_021772695.1 Deltaproteobacteria bacterium | reverse complement strand
CATGTTTACAGTGCCCCACCCCTGGTTGCTTTTGGTGGTGGTGATACTGAATTTCCCCCTCATGGCCACCCGAACCGGTCTTTGGAAAATTCTCCTGAATCCCATCAAGAAATTGCCCTTTGGCACCCTTTTCGACATTTTGCATGTGGGTTATATGGCCAATAATTTATTGCCCTTAAAGGCCGGAGAATTTTTTCGCAGCAGTTTTGTCGCCAAAAAATGGCAGCTTCCATATACCCGCGTATTGACCACCATCGGCTTAGAAAGATATCTCACTGGCCTCTCCCTCGTCATTATTTTCGTCGCCATTACCTTTTGGATGGAATTGCCTTTATGGTTAAAATCCGGGGCCTACACACTTATGGCCGTATTAATCGGCATTCAAATCTGGCTGTGGATCTTGTGGGCCAAAAAACCCAACTTAAAAAAATGGGAGCAGAGGCACCCGATCATCTATTACTTTTTTAAGACCATGGATCATATCGCCGCAGGGTCCTCCGTATTAAAAAACCCCAAGACTTTCGTGCTGCTGTTATTTTTAGGGCTGATCACTTGGGCATGGCAATTTGGCATGCTCAAAATTATCGAACAGGCCTATGATTTACAATTGCCCTGGACCTCCACCATTTTCGTCGTACTGGCGGTCAACCTAGCCATCGCCCTCCCCAGCGCCCCCGGCAATTTGGGAACCTTTGAATTTGCCTCCATCCTTGCCTATTCATTTGTAGGCGTCGATAAGGCCACCGCTTTGGGTGCTGGCATCTTTTTTCATTTTTTACAGGTACTGCCCGTAACCTTAGTAGGACTATTTTTTTATTGGCGATGGGGAATCCGCTTTAAGGATATGGAACGAGATGCTGAAGGAGGCCTAGAGCAGGCCCTATCTTAAATTTTAACTAAGAAAAAAGATATTCAAGATCGTCAAAAGATAATTTCTTACCCAAGACTGTATCGGCACTTAAGAGTTCTTTGGCAAGGGAGCGTTTGCGTTCTTGCAAAGCCAGGATTTTTTCTTCAACCGAGTCTTTCGTGATTAATTTATAGGCGAAGACGTGGCGTTTTTGCCCGATCCGATGCACCCGGTCGGTGGCCTGATCCTGCACTGCGGGGTTCCACCAAGGGTCGTAATGAATGACGTAATCGGCACCGGTCAAGTTTAAGCCCGTTCCCCCAGCTCGCAGACTAACTAAAAATACGGGGATGTCTTCGCTCTCATTAAATCTTTTGACTCGTTCTTCCCGTTTACGGGTGCGGCCATCTAAATATTCGTAGGGGATT
Source organism: Deltaproteobacteria bacterium (assembly GCA_021772695.1). Lineage (GTDB taxonomy): Bacteria > UBA10199 > UBA10199 > DSSB01 > DSSB01 > JAJFLL01. Next base: position 2,795 of record JAJFLL010000185.1, on the reverse strand, counting down.
TTCGCTTCTTCCAACCAGGCCTTGAGCAAACCTAACATTTCCACAAATTGGCTAAACACCAAGATGCGATGCCCTTCGTCAATGACCTCGGTCACCAGGTCTTGAAAGGCATCAAACTTACCGGAAGATACGGCCTTCTTTCTAAAAGTGGGGCCCAATAATTCAGGATGACAACAAACCTGTCGCAATCGCAATAAAGCCGTCAAAATAGAAACCTGGCTTTTTTCGATCCCCTTCTTTTCAACCTCAGTAAACACCTGCCTACGACATGCCGCCAATACTTCTTGATATAATTTCAGCTGGTCACTGTTCATTTCACAAAAGTTGGTCACTTCGGTTTTCGGCGGCAATTCACTGGCAACTTCCGATTTTAATCGCCGCATCACAAAGGGATAAATGCGTTTTCGTAGTCGTTCGAGATGGGTTTTACTTTGGTGTGCTTCGATGGGCTGCTGATACTTGCGCTTAAAATGAGGATAATTTCCCAAAAAACCGGGAATTAAAAAATCAAAAATGGACCAGAGTTCTGAAAGACGATTTTCTAAGGGAGTCCCGGTCAAGGCCCAACGTTGCTCCGCCTTCAGTTCCTTGACGAGTAATGCGGTTTTACTTCGGTAATTCTTAATATTTTGGGCTTCGTCTAAAATGACGGTTCGCCAGGTTTGTTTGCTCAATACCTCGACATCACGGCGGAAGATGGCATAGCTGGTGATAATCAGGTCATTATCTGCAATTTGGTCGTAAAGGGCTTTACGTTTAGGCCCAGTCAATACGAGGGCATTCATCTCAGGAGTGAATTTTTTGGCTTCATTGGCCCAGTTAAACACCACCGAGGTAGGAGCCAAAACCAAACTGGGCTTAGGACCGTCTTGATTTCGACGGTCTAATAAATAGGATAAGGCCTGAATGGTTTTTCCCAAACCCATGTCGTCGGCCAAGATGCCATGAAAACGGTGGTCATGCAGAAAGTTCATCCAATCGTAACCGTGGTGTTGATACTCCCGTAAAATGGGCACCAAATGTTCGGGCAACTTTCTCGAGGGAATCTCACTGGTTTCTCGAAGCGACTGGATCATCTGACCCAACTGGTGGTGGTCTCCCCATTCGATTTTAATGGTTTCATCGAGATAGGCCGCATGAAATTGCGAAACCTTCATCCGGCCTTCCGCATCGACCTCGCCCTCAAGTTCCGACAACTTTTCTTCTAACTGCTTGAATTGTTCGGTATTAATTTTAGCGAAGCCCTTTTTGGGCACTTTGATATAATGTTTTCCGTCATTGATTAGCGCCTGAATGGTCTCATAGGCGATCTCAATACCGTCGATCTCAAAACCCACCTGTAATTCAAGCCAATCGATTCCCGAAGTTACTGCCCTGGCCTTGACCTGGGCTTCCCCGATCTCTCCCACCAAATTAAAGGTCTCTAGATTCTGCTCGCCTTTAACAACCCCCTTATCTCCTAATAATGGTAGGGTCCCCGAGATAAAGTCCAAGGCATCGACCCCACCGGTTTGAAATCGAGTGGCAGAGATTCTTTTGAAGCCCTCCTCCGCAAAATGTTGAATGACCTTTTTTTCTAACCGAAGATCACGGCGGACCAATATACTACGCTCACCATGAGAGACTTCAGCCATGACGTCGCCGTCATCAAGGTGGGGAGCTACCTGATAATCCCCGTAGTCAAATAGCAAATCGAGGATGAGCTTTTCACCGGCCTCATCTTCACTGATGTTATAAATGGGTTTGCCTGCTATTTGAATGACATCAGGTAGGGAAAAATTATCGGGCAAAACCACTTCAGGTTTTTTCGACATTAATGGCAAATAATCCTGGATGAAATCGGCAGCATCCGAACCGGTCAAGGTCAATTCACCGAGTTCATTAAAATCTTCGAGCAAAGTCGTTAAAGGCGATACCTTAATGGGATAAACCGACTCCCCATTAATGGCCCATGCCCGTCGACCTGAAAACACTTTGACCTGTGAGAACTGAAACTGCTCCCCGGTCTCAGAATCTTGAAAATGGGCCTGTAGTTTGACGCGATTGGCGCTTTGTTCCTTTAAGAACACCAAAACATTTAAATTATGTTCGGAAAATTTAACGAGATTTCCGCTTTCAAAAAAATAGACTTCGGGAAACCGAGAAATTTTGGGCAGAAAAAACGCCACGTGCTTGCCTGGAATGAAAAAACAACTTTCATAGGAATCGAGATTAGCAAACTGCAAGAGGTTCTTGGCAAAGCGTCGATGGGTGGGGTCGAGTTCACTCTGGGGGGATTCTTGTTGCCGTAAATCCAGGGCATGAATGCCAAAATGTTCAAACCGCGTGATGGGTTGATCACCATGAAAGGCCCACAAACGCATACCCCTGCGCTTCTCGGGAAAAGAGATCTGATAGCGCAAATGCAGGAAGTTATCTTGCGCTTCTTCAGGGCTGTCCAGAGCCTTAGATAATTTCTTAAAGAAATCAGGATGTTGTGAACGTTGGTCCTCAGTCATGGGGCCCGGGACCCTAACCCATCTCTTTAAAAAAAGCTAGTGGGGGGCCCACAATTTATTTTTTGAACTCTTTCGGTTCGGGTTTCGCAGCCGATTCGTAGATTGCTTATATTTTGTACATTATTTTTTTTTAGAATTCAAAAGGAAAAAGGTTCAGGCCCACGGTTCATCTTCTCGATAAGATGATAAGGAAATAAAAAATTAGTTCCCGCCACGTCTCCTTTTAAATTCTTTCCAATAGGACTCCACTCGCTGGGTGAACTCCTGGCGAAACCTTGTCACATCAAATCTTCGAGC
>JAJFLL010000184.1 GCA_021772695.1 Deltaproteobacteria bacterium | reverse complement strand
CTTTTGCCGTATTGAAAGGGCAAAGTTTTCCTACCCGAGAATAATGAAAATTCTTTTGACTTATCAATTGCTTGGCATAGGATAGCCCACCTAATCGCCTATTGGAGGACTACCCATGCGCTCATCTCGGACCGTACTTTTTGCACTGTTTCTGATTTCTCTGTTTTATTTACCGCAGGCTCAAGCCCAAAACGGGGTGCCCCTCACTATTCCCTTATTTCAAAACGATGATGCCTTTTGCCAGGATCAGTCGGTGGTAGACGATTCCTTTACGGTGACCTGTGGGGAGATGACCGACGATAGCGTGGCGGGACAGCTGAATTTTCCCGATTGTGTGAATATTACCGAACGCCGGTCCACCATGGCGACCACGGCAACTACCGATCAAGCTTCATATATTCAAAACTCCAACCTACATGATTCAGCGGCCTGTCCCAAAAATCAGATGGATGCAGCACAGACCATTCAGATTACCTATGACGGTTCGGGCACGGCCACCGAGGACCAAATTTTCGGCACGGTTTCCAATGCCAATTTCGATGGCATGAATTTTAACGATTTTATTTACCCACTATTGCCCACCTTTGGGGGCGAGCGAATGGAGGAATGGTTGGGTTCCCCTGGCGGTGGCTTTGCCCTGCTTGGTGACGTCACGGTTATGAATCCCACCTATCCGCGGGTGTTGGATTTACAGGATGATCCCGATGATGGCTCCTCTCCCTTTCGCACCGATCCTTTTGCTAGATCGTCGGGCTTGGGCTCCGGCCGATGTGCCAATTTAAATGTCACTGGTGGCTGGGATGCCTGTCCGGCCGAGCGCAACTCCAGGGCCTTCGATTGTAATGCCGATGGCTTTCCCGATGTCACTACGGCGGTAGTCGGTGATTTCGGTGGTCCCCTAGGTATTTATCTAGCGACCTTGCGCAATAGCAACGGTGATCTTCAAGATCGATTCTCCGTGCCTCCGGTTCCGCCCGACAGTTCCCTGGTACGCGATATTTCCATGGTACCCGATCCCAGCAGTTTGCCGGGTGAAGCGGCCGCGGCCTTTGATGACGAAGATTTCAACAACGATGGCAATCCCGACGTGGCCGCCGTGTTATCCATAAAATATTTTCAAGATGGCAATCCCATCACGACCCAGCCCCAAGATTATTTAGTGCTGTGTGAGAATAATTCCATAGCGGCGGGGGCCTGTGGTTTTAATTGTAATTTTACCATAGACCTCTCAACTCTCATTACCGAGGCCAATTACAACATTGGCGGCACTGGATCCGACCCCTTTTCGATTGCAGCCGGCGACTTCAACGGCGACGGTCAAAGCGACGTGGTGATCAGCTTCATCGGTCAAGATACGGCGGGCGGTTTGCTCTCTCGAGTGGTCTATTTATTCGGTGATGGCTCCGGTACCTTTAACGCTGGTAACTCTTTGCAAGTCAGTACGGCCTTTGACAGCGTCGGTGGCGGTACGCCCTTACTCTCGGTAGCCGGCGCTGGCCAAACCGATGTGGTGCCCACCTCCTTGACCACCGGTCAATTTGACAACGACGGTATCTTAGATGTGGCCGTGACCAATTATCACAGCCCTCCAGGTGAGGATCCCGACCGACAACGCTTTACTTCCGTGGGGCCCCAGGGTTTCGTTTTGGTGTTGCGATCCGATGGTACCATGGGAGGCGGTTTTAACCCCACGGCCACGCCCTTACAATTCCCCGTGCAGAATTTAAATTCCGTGGGTCCCAATAATGTCCAAACTCCCTTTCAGGCCCCTTATGATCGCAATAGCGGTATGGATACCGCCGACTTCGATCATTGTGGTGGCGATGACATCATCACCTTGGCCGAAAGCTGCCCTGGTGGCCTGATCAATGAGGTCGACAACGGCACCCAAAATTATCAGGAATGCACCGTCGACCCGGGGAATGACAATTTTGCCTTTGCCGGAGAGCGACAAGCGGTGGTCTTTCTCAATGCCAACGAGGCCCCGGTAGTTACCATCGGACCCAACGTGCCCACGGATTTTCCCACCACCATCGGTGCTACTTTACCGGCCACCTGTACGGACCCCACCAACGACGATCGCAGTTACCAATGGTCGCTAGTGAGTGGCCCTGCGGGATCTACGGTGAGCTTCGGTACACCGAGCGGTACCCTGGTGGATCCCAATAGCGACGCCATGACCACCGTAGTACCGTCTACCGCTGGGGATTACGTCATTCAGCTGAGTTGCACGGATTTCTGCGGTCTGACCACTACCGCCCAAGTGACCATTACTTCCGCCGGTGGCGCCATCCCGGGTGCCAACACCCAAGGCGGCAATTTCTTTTGCAGCATGGGATCGAACGGTGGCGCCACGGGCGCCGGTGCCGGGGTAGCGCTGCTGATCCTCGGGTTGGGCGCTCTCTTGGCCCTACGCTTTCGCAGAGGCGTGCTCTTGGGGCTGATCGCCCTGTGCTTGTTGGCCGGGGGCATCCCAGAAGTTCAGGCCCTGACCAATTCGGTCTCGGTCAATACCTTCACCCCCACCGTAGACGATTCCGATTTCATCACCGTTTATGGCTCTGAGACCATGCTGAAGCGTAACTTCCACGTGGGCTTCTTTCTCGATTACGCCTACCGACCCTATGAATTTGGCAATGCCAACTTCGATCGGGTCTCGGGCATCGTCGATCACCTCTTAGACGCCAATATCGTGGGTTCCTACGGCGTCTTGGACTGGTTCACCGTAGGTGTGGCCATCCCGGTCCATCTCTATGAGAGCCTGAATGCCCCGCTCTTAGGGATAAACGAGAGCAACTTCGCCTTAGGCGATGTGGAACTGTATTTTAAATTTCGGGTATTGGACCGAGAGAAGCATGGCGTGGGGATCGCGGTGATTCCCTTTGTGCGCTTTCCCACCTCCACCAACAGCACCGATTTCTTGGGCGACGGCTCCTTCGGCGGTGGTGGCATCATCGTCATCGACGGCAAGATCGGGGAACGGGTGAGCTTGGCCTTGAACCTAGGCTATAACGTGCGGGGCAAATTCATCGATGTGGGCGGCAACGAGATCAACGACGAGTTTTTGGCCTCCTTGGGATTGAGTGTGGCGGTGATCAAGAATGTCTTTCACATCATCGGAGAATTTCAGACGGCCACGGTGGTGAATAATTTTTATTCTTCTCAGCGCACCACGCCCCTGGAAGGTCGAGTGGGCTTTCGCTACACCTGGGCCAACAACCACGACATCAACGCGGGTGTGGGCCTAGGCGTCTTGCACGGCATCGGACAACCGGCGATTCGGGGATTTGTGGGTTACACCTATACCAAGCGACCCTTGGCCGAGGTGACCGTACCGCCGCCGCCCATGAACGAGATTCAGGTGGGCGACGAGTTGACTTTAAAAGACAAGATCTACTTCGATTTTGACCGATGGAGCATAAGAGACATCAGCAAGCCCACCTTAGATAAGATCGCTGGCTTCTTGAAGGCGCATCCTGAGGTGACGAAGATCAAGATCGACGGCTACACCTGTGATTTGGGCACCAACAGCTACAACGATCGATTGAGTGGGCGACGGGCCAACTCGGTAAAGAATTACCTCGAGGCGCAGGGTATTTCACCCGACCGCATCGGCACGGTGCAAGGCTACGGCGAAGCGAATCCGCTGGTACCCAATACGGATGAAGCGAACCGAGAACAAAACCGTCGCGTGCAGATCTTCGTCGAGGCGGTCAATAACGCACAATAGAAAAACTATTTATTACTGATAAAATATTGCAGGCTGAAGAATTTCTTGGGGTCGGTCCAAACCGCTTGGGCCGACCAGCCCGCCGAGGCGGCCAGGTTTTGAAATTCGGATATGTGGTATTTATAAGAATTTTCCGTGTGGATGGTTTCACCTTGTGAGAACTCAACCTTATAACCATTGATGGGAATGCATTGGTCTTCCATAGATTCCAAATGCATTTCAATTCGACCCTCCGTTGGATTGTAAAAGGCTCGATGTTGAAACTTGCCGAGATCGAAATTACCACCCAACTCTCGATTGATACGCTTTAATACGTTTTTATTGAAGCGTGCCGTTAGCCCTTGTTGGTCGTTATAGGCCTGGTGCAAAACATCGTCGGGCTTTTTGAGATCGACTCCAATCAGAAGGCCGCCGCCTGGCCCCATTTCATCGGCGATTTGTTGCAAAAAGGCTTGAGCTCCCTCGGGTTCGAAATTTCCGATGGAAGAACCGGGAAAAAATGCCAATCGGGGTAGATTTTGATGTTTTCCATTTAGTGGTAAGTTAAATTTTTTCGTAAAATCAGCGCAAATAGCAATAATTTCTAATTTAGGAAAATCACTGACCAACCCCTTGGCAAGATCTAATAGATGTTCCCGAGAGATATCAATCGCCACATAAGATGATGGACTTCTTAATACATTGAGCAAATGAAAAATTTTTTCGGAACTCCCACAGCCATATTCTACAATAATTAGATTTTCTGGCAGTAATTTTCCGATGGATTCTCCTTGGTGATGAAGAATATTCAATTCGGTTCGAGTGAGATAGTATTCGGGAAGAGAAGTGATTTGAGAAAATAAGTCACTGCCTAGGCGATCGTAAAAAAATTTTGGAGGCAGTTTTTTATTGGCTTTCAAAAGACCTTTTTGCACTTCTTGATAAAAGTTTTCTTCTTCGTGATGTAGGTCGTGAAAAATCATGGGCGCCCGTCCTTAGCGAGTCTTAATCCGGTCGCTTGCCACTGGGCACCGGGGGGAAAGAAATTACGGTAGGTTTTTCGTATATGTCTATCAGGTGTAAAGCAAGAACCGCCACGCAAAACCACTTGGTTGACCATAAATTTCCCGTTGTATTCCCCAACCGCACCGGCGGCAGGTTTAAACCCGGGGTAGGGTGTGTAGGGGCTTGCGGTCCATTCCCAAAGGTCGCCGAACATCTGATTTAGGGCCGTTTTACTCGATGTGACAGCTGGCTGGGGGTGTAGTAGATCGGGGTGATAAAAATTACCTTTGACTGGAAGATCCATGGCGGCACGCTCCCATTCGGCTTCGGTGGGCAATCTGGCCCCAGACCATCTTGCATAGGCCTCGGCCTCATAATAGTTCAGATGCATGACCGGTAAATTTAATTCTAAAGGATTTTTTCCCGATAAAGAAATTTCATACCAGTTTCCATCGTTGTTTTCCCAGTACAGCGGTGATTTGGCTTGATGGTTTTGGATCCAATCCCAACCATCGCTGAGCCATAATAGGGGGTTTTGGTAGGCACCGTCGTTGATAAAATCCAAGTATTCACCGTTGGTGATCAAGCGATGGCATAATTGAAATTTGTTCAACCAAAGGCGATGGTGGGGATGTTCATTATCGAAGGAAAAACCGGAACCATTAAATCCAAGGGTGCTAAACCCTTCGGGGAAACTCAGATATTCAAGTGGTGAAATGGCCTGGGGTGTTCCACCTATCTTTTTTCGATATACAGGGTGTAGAGGATTCGTACAAAGGATATGCTTTATGTCGGTTAAAAGCAGCTCTTGATGTTGTTGTTCATGGTGTATGCCCAAATGAACTCTTTCACCCGCCTCTTCAGCAATGGAGGTCTGCAAAAGTTCAAACATCCTTTCATCCACATGCTCTCGATAATTTATAATATCAGATTTGCTCGGTCTAGAGAGTAGGCCTCGTTTCGCTCTAGGGTAGTGAGAACCAATTCCCTTGTAATAGCTATTAAATAGGAAATTATATTTCTGATGAAATTCTTGATAATTTTCTAGGTATGGCTTCAGAAGAAAGGTCTCAAAAAACCAAGTGCTGTGGGCTAAATGCCACTTAGGTGGTGAGACATCAGGCATGGTTTGGACCGAGTAATCTTCAATTTGTAGGGGGTCACAGATGCTCAGACTCAATTGGCGAACTTCTCGGAAACGCTCCGTCAAACTTTGTGACGGAGGGTCGGAGGCCTGGGAATTTTTGTTAAGGCTGGCCGACATGGGGCCTGATTTTAAAGGGATTTACCGTTTTGGGCAAGAAAAAGCCGGCAGATTAAGTACATTGACACTTGGGTATGAAAAGATTACCCCCTGAGGCTTCCATGAAAAATAAAACGCCTTCCTGTTATATCATTGATGGCTCGTCTTATATTTTTCGGGCCTATTATGCCATCCGTAGCTTGAGTAATTCTAAAGGCCTTCCAACAAATGCGGTATTTGGATTTACTCAGATGTTATTGCGATTACTGAAGGATGAAAATCCAAAGTATTTAGCGATGGTATTTGATTCCAAAGAACCCAGCTTTCGCAAAGAAAAGTACCCAAAATATAAGGCCAATCGAGAAGGTCCCCCCGAAGATTTAATACCTCAGTTTGAATATATTCATAAAGTCACCCAAGCGCTAAATATTCCCATATTAATTAAGCCTGGATTTGAAGCCGATGACATTATTGCCACTCTGGTACATCAAATACTTCCCAAAAATGAAGGTGCAGTGGTGGTGACCGGCGATAAAGATCTGATGCAGCTGGTGGATGACCGCATACTTTTATTAGACACTATGAAGGACCGAAGAATTGATGCCAAAGGAGTCTTAGAAAAATTCGGTGTTAGGCCAGATCAGGTTGTGGAGGTTCAGGCATTGGCCGGAGACCCCGGGGACAATGTTCCAGGTATTCCAGGTATTGGGCCTAAGACTGCTGGTCAACTGATAGCCCAGTATGGATCTCTAGACGAGGTCTATGCCCATCTAGAAGATATTAAGGGTAAGAAGCGGGAAAATTTAGAAAATTTTAAGGATCAGGCATATTTATCACGTTGGTTGGTTCAGTTGCATACTGAAGTTCCTCTAGAAGTGAAATGGGAAGACCTGGTCCGGAAAGAACCAGATGGGAAAGCCTGTCAAAATCTGTTTCAAGAATTAGAATTTCAACGCCTATTTGAATCTTTTGGTGGCTCAAACGAAACCCTGTCACGAGACTCTTATCACTTAGTTGATACACCCAAAGCTTTTTCTTCCTTCCTCAAAAAACTTTCTAAAAGTTCATCATTTGCCTTTGATACTGAGACCACGTCCCTTGAAATATCTCAAGCTAACCTGGTCGGGCTCGCTTTTGCCTTGGCGGAGGGCGAAGCCTACTACCTTCCGGTGGGCCATGAGGACGTCGAATCTCAGTTGGATCTTAACGATTGTTTAAAGGCTCTCAAGCCTATATTTGAGAGTAAATCTCAAAAAAAATACGCCCAGAATTTTAAATATGATGCCGGTATGCTGCAGAAATGCGACATCATCGTGCGGGGACTGGAATGTGACACCTTGTTGGCCGCCTATCTGTTAGACCCTGCTGGCAGCCATAAGCTGGATTCCCTGGCATTAAAATATCTGAATCATAAAATGATTTCCTTTGAAGAGGCGGTTGGGAAAGACAAAACAAAAACCTTTGCCCAAGTCCCCTTAGAAAGGGCATGCGAATACAGCGCTGAGGATGCAGATGTTACCCTGCGATTGGCCAATATCTTTGTTCCGGAATTAAAGACCCAAAACCTAACTTCCGTATTGATGGAGTTAGAACAGCCATTAACCCAGGTCATTATGAAAATGGAGGGCTGGGGTATTAAGGTAGATATCGACTTTTTAAAAAGTTTGCAAAAAGATTTCACTACTCGAATTGAAGAGACTGAAGGAGAAATCTACAAGCTGGCCGATGAAAAATTCAATATTCAGTCACCCAAGCAATTGGGAACAATTTTATTCGATAAATTAGGCTTGCCGGTTATCAAAAAAACCAAAACGGGAAACTCCACGGACGTGGCGGTATTGAATGTACTATCGAAACAACATGACTTGCCAAAAATGATTTTGGATTTTCGTTCTTTGGCGAAACTCAAGGCAACTTATGTAGATGCATTATTGCAAATTTCTGATCCAAAAACCCATCGGGTGCATACTCATTTTAATCAAACCATCGCTGAGACCGGACGTCTCAGTAGTACGGATCCCAATCTGCAGAATATTCCGATTCGCACCGAAGATGGCGCAAAAATTCGCAAGGCCTTCATCGCTGAGCCAGGCTTTTGTTTGCTTAGCGTTGATTATTCACAAATTGAGTTGAGGGTGTTGGCCCAAATGTCGCAAGACCCGGTGCTGTTGAATGCGTTTGCAAAAAATGAAGATATTCATCGCATGACAGCTGCTAGCATCTTTGAAGTACCTGAAGAAAAGGTCACCCCGGCCATGCGCGCCTCTGGAAAAACCGTAAACTTTGCTGTGGTATACGGCCAGACTCCATTTGGCCTTTCCATCCAATTAGGGGTCACGCAAAAAGAAGCCAAGGTTTATATCGATCAATATTTTGAAAAATACGTCGGGGTCAAAAAATTTCGTGATCAAGTATTGGATGGGGCGCGAAGCTCAGGTGAAGTGCGTACCTTGATGGGACGACGTAGATTTGTCCATGATCTCAATAGTAAAAATTTTGGTGCCAGGTCCAACTCGGAACGAATTGCCTTCAATACGGTGATTCAGGGAACGGCCGCTGATATTATAAAAAAGGCCATGCTTGATATCGATGAAGATATGTCGAATGAAAAAATGCAATCTCGCATGTTATTGCAGGTCCATGACGAGTTGGTCTTTGAAGCCCATGAAAAGGAATTGGCTTCTCTTCAGAAGCTGGTTCGAAAACGAATGGAGGGGGCCGTCAGCTTTGACGTGCCGTTGACCGTTGAAATGGGGACCGGATCGAACTGGGGTGAGGCGCATTGACCTACGCTATAAAATATTAAATTGAAATTTAAAGCTTCCGACGCGAAGTTCTTCGCCATCCTGTAAATAGTGTTCTTCTACTTTTTTGTCGTTGATAAGAATTCCATTCGCGCTTTTTAGGTCGACGACTACAAAATGTCCGTCCCTAAAATGAATGGCACAGTGTTGTCGGCTGACTTTGGTTTCCTTCAATACCAGATCATTAGATGGTGAGCGTCCGATACTGGTGGTTTCTCCTAAAATATATTCAGGATCGTCTAATTCTCCTTCCAGTAGTAGAAGTGAGGCCTCTGGCATTTCATCCACGACGATCTTGGCTCCGGTAATTTCCTCTTCCCCTTGCGGTGCCTCCAAAGGTTCTTCTTCCATGGGAATATCGCGTAAGATACTGGAAAGGGAATCATCCTCGATGGCTGGAGATTTTTTAGAGGTGGTTTTCTTTTTGGAAGCAGGGGAGGTGGTAGAGGGTTTTTTTTCGGGTTTGGTCTCAGGAACCTCTTTGCTTGCCCCGAAATAATCTCCTTCGGTTTGTAAAAAGGAATCAAGCTCTTGATCCAATTCCGCCTCTAACTTTTGGGTGCCTGTATTGGGTTCTGAAGGCGGCATTTTGGCATCGGTGAGGGATTCATCCC
>JAJFLL010000183.1 GCA_021772695.1 Deltaproteobacteria bacterium | reverse complement strand
ATGGCGTAAAAGCCTCGCAAGGCCAATTGCCCCGCGGTGTCTTCGGTCAAAATGACATCTAAATGGTGCCAGCGATGGTCACCGGCAAACAGCACATAGGCATGCACCATGTATTCGTCGCTGCCCAATTGCGGGGTCGACGGCAGCACCTTGGCTACCGGAGGTTGACCCCCACTCACTTGGGCTTCCACGATGACATTGGGATCTTCAGCGGGCGCGGGGGCGGCGGCCTGGGGTTGAAAACGATGCCAGGACCAAGGGATCACATGGGCGTGTTTCATTTCACTCAGACTGGCACCGTAAAATTTTCTTGCCTCGGCCATGGCAAAATCGACGCGATGTTGTTCGGCGGGACTTTGGGGTGGGTGCGGGTTGGTCTGAGGAGGTTCCGGGGGCATGGGTGGTGCCATCCTCGCCACGCCTAGGGGCGCTTCGGCCTGGACCTGTGATGCCTGGGCTTGGGGGAGCGCGACCAATAGAAAACCGAAAAATAAGGAAAGGATTATCATGGGCTTGAGTCTTTTGTACTTCATGGATCACCTCTTAAATTTGACCTGACCTCCTGACGTCTCAAACTTATCGGCGGGTTTAATTTCTTTTGGAGCAGGGTTCCTTCGGGTTTTTCCTTTGCGACTTAGAGGTGATGGGGCAAGATGCATAGAAATATTTCCCAGGAGGTAAGATTATGAAAAAGCTGCAGCTTTTTTCCAAACATCTCATATTGGCCCTTGTCGCGATTTTTATGGTCGCATCATGCGGTGGCGGCACCCCCACCGCTGGCAGTCAATTCACCCTCGATGTTCAAGGTATGGTGACGGTGGGTGACCCCAGCACTCTCAGCTTGGGTAAGGCCATCGATAATCCCGAAACACAGGTTTTGATCGGAACCATGATCCTTGAAGTGCAGGATAATTTTTTTGATGATATCGGCGTTGATTTTAATTTCAATGTGATTGATTTTGAGGCCACTGCCGAGACGGATTCCGCGGGGGAAATTCAATTAGTCATCACTCCCAATACAGTCGGCAGCGCAACCTTGTTCAAAGAAGATGAATTTGGCGAACTCTTTGGTACCAATCAAGTGAATGTGGATACCACCGTGGTGATTCCGAATGCTACTGGTGCGGATCTCATGTTGGGGGAATTAAATTTTGTCGCTACCAATGCTCAACAAGCCGCCAGATTGCCCTTACTGGGTGATATCCCTGCCTTGAATTATCTCTTTCTAGACCAAAACAAACAGGCCCAAATTACCGAGCTGGTGGTCTTGCTTACGCCCGAACTGATCAAGGTACTGGAGTAAAGCATTTGCCCCTTGAAGGCAGTTGGCAATCATGGAAGAAGGCCCCATGATTTGGGCACACCTTAACGATCAATTGCAATACGAAACAGAACGAGGGCTGCGGCGGTACATTCCCGAAATTTCCTCCTCAGAAGGTCGTGTGCTCTGCCACAACGGGCGCGAATTTCTTAATTTTGCCTCCAATAATTATCTGGGCCTAGCAGGTGACCCACGCATGAAGGCCGCCTGGATTCGTGGCGTAGAGCAATACGGGGTGGGCGCCGGTTCGGCACGGTTGATCAACGGTTCCCTCAAACCCCTGCACGAATTAGAAAGGGCCCTGGCCAATTTCAAAGGCACCGAGGCGGCCTTGCTGTTTCCATCGGGCTATCAAGCCAATGTGGGTGTTTTGTCGTGCCTGATGCCTGCGGAGGGAATTTTTTTTAGCGATGCCCTCAATCATGCCTCCATTATTGATGGCCTGCGCTTAAGTGGCGCCAAGCGCGTCATTTATCCTCACGGTGATGTGGCCGCCCTGAAGCAAGCCATGGCGGCCGCTCGAAAAGATCGTCCCCATGCCCCCCGAGCGGTGGTGACCGAATCGGTATTTTCCATGGACGGGGATCTTGCGCCTCTGCCCGAATTATTGGATTTAGCCGAGGTGGAAGATTTTTTGATTTATCTCGATGAGGCCCACGGTACCGGAGTTTTCGGCCTCCAGGGCGCAGGGTTGGCCGAGGAATTTCGCGCCCACCCGGCCATGCAACAACGAGTGGTGCAGATGGGTACTTTGGGTAAGGCCGTAGGCTGTCTCGGCGCCTATGTGGCGGGCCCGCAGCTCCTGATCGATTATTTGATTCAGCGGGCCCGAACCTTTGTCTATACCACCGGATTGCCGCCGGCCTTGGGCGTGGCGGGCCTACAGGCCTTAGAAATATTACAGCAGCCCAAGGGTCCCAGGGAAATCTTGTGGCAACGGATTAATTTTTTTGCCGAGGAATTGCATCGTCAATTTCCAGAACGAAAATTCGCGGTGCACAGTCCGATTTTTCCTTGGATCGTCGGAGCCGCCGATGAGGCCATGGCCTTGAGCGCCACCCTCCGCCAAGCGGGTTTCTGGGTCAACGCCATCCGCCCGCCCACGGTCGCCGCAGGCACCAGCCGTTTGAGAATCTCATTGATGGCGGCGCACCGCGAAGACGATATTCGATCTTTGGTGGCCGCCTTAAAAAAGGGAACTCAAAGCCCATGACACGTGACGCAAAAAAATTAAAAGACTTGGATCGCAACTTGGTTTGGCACCCCTTCACCCAAATGCAGGACTACCAATCCGAAGAGCCGATCATCATTGAACGGGCCGAAGGTTGCACCCTATACGATATCGACGGCAAGGCCTACCTCGATGGCATCGCTTCCCTGTGGGTGAACGTGCATGGCCATCGTAAATCCGAAGTGGACGAGGCCATACGCCAGCAATTAGACCGCATTGCTCATTCCACCCTATTGGGTTTTGGCAACGTTCCCTCCATCGAATTGGCCGAGGGGCTATTGGCCATTGCGCCAAAAAATTTAGCCAAGGTCTTTTATTCTGACAGTGGATCCACGGCCGTAGAGATCGCCCTCAAGATGGCCTTTCAATATTGGCGTCAACAAGACCGCCCTGAGAAACAAAAATTCGTCTCTTTAAAGGACGCCTATCACGGTGACACCGTGGGTTCGGTGAGTGTGGGCGGCATCGAACTGTTTCATTCCATATTCAAGCCCTTATTATTCGACGGTTTCTCCATCAAAAACTTTAGTCTGGATCAGGCCCGGCAAATCTTTACTGAGCATCACCAAGAGATCGCCGCCTGTGTCATCGAACCCATGATTCAAGGGGCGGCGGGCATGCGTTTGCAACCGCCGGGTTTTGTGAGCGGAATTCGCCAACTGTGTGACGAGTTTGAGGTGCTGATGATCTGCGACGAAGTGGCCACGGGATTCGGTCGCACCGGAAAAATGTTCGCGGTGGAACACGAAGGCGTTGAGCCCGATTTTCTTTGTTTGGCCAAGGGGATCAGCGCCGGATATCTGCCCTTGGCGGCCACCTTGACCACCGATGAAGTTTTCGACGCCTTCAAAGGTGCCTATACGGATTTCAAAACTTTTTTTCATGGCCATTCTTATACGGGAAACCCCTTGGCCTGCGCCGCCGCTTTGGCCAACCTCAAGATCTTTGCCGAGGAACAAGTTCTTGCCGCCCTTCCTGAGAAAATCGCCTTCCTTGCGGAAGCCTTGAAAAAATTTGCGCATCATCCCCGGGTGCAAGAGGTTCGGCAATTGGGTTTGATGGTGGGCATAGAATTATCGGGATTTCCCGTGGACCGACGCATGGCCCACCGAGTGTGTCTTGAGGCGCGGTCCCGCGGTATCTTGATTCGACCGCTGGGCGACGTGTTGGTTTTGATGCCGCCTTTGGCCATGAGCGTGGACCAATTAGATACCCTGACCAAGGTTTTATACGAATCCCTTGAAGCCACCCTGACACGAGAGGGGGCCTAAACCATGGCCGGACTCTTCATCGCCGGAACCGATACCGGTGTGGGCAAAACTGTCGTGACCGCAGGCATGGCCGCCTACCTTCGGCAAAAGGGCATGGATTGCGGAGTGATGAAACCCGTCGAGAGTGGCTGCCTTTCCGGTGCTAAGGGCAGTGACACCTATTATTTGAAGCGCATGTCCGGTTGCACCGATGATCTGGATCTCATCAATGCCTACGCCTTTGAGGCCCCGCTAGCGCCGGGGGTGGCCGCCCAACAAGAAGGCATCACCATTGAATTTGAACGTATTGCCGAGGGTTTACGGCATCTCGAACTATTACACCCCTGGGTCTTGGTGGAAGGGGCCGGCGGATTGCTGGTACCCCTGAGCCAGGATCAAAGTATGGTCGATCTGATTGCCTTTTTGGGGCTGCCTGTATTATTGGTGGCCCGCCTGGGACTGGGTACGTTGAATCATACTTTGCTGAGCTTGGCCTATTTAGAGAGTCGTCAGATCCCGGTGGTGGGGGTTGTATTAAATGCCCTCACCCAGAAGACTGATCTCTCGGCACGTTTTAATCGGCATACCCTCTCTCAATGGACTGAAGTACCGGTTTGGGGTTCTGTAGATCCCATTCGCAGGCTCAAGGATCGCAAAACCTTGATTGCCACCATAGCCTCCGGGCTGGGTGAGGCCTTGGACGAATATTTTTATGGAAACGGCCAAACGACTTAACGGGTGGATTCATTCTCCGGGCATTGATCTAGTCTTCTTCTCCTTCGGTTGGCTTCCCTTGTTGGCCCTCTTTTATAGCCTGCAATGGGGAAACGCGTCGCTCTCCAGAAATTCCCTCATTCTGACCATTTTATTTTTTAATTTTTTGCACCGGCATTTGACCTTTCCTCTGGTCTATGGCGACCCCCAGACCTTTTCCCAAAAGAAGAAGACCTATTTGGCATTGCCACTAATATTTTTAGGGATCACCTTGGTGTCTCTATTGCACTTGCCGTTATTTAAACTCTTGGTGGTCATCAGCGTTTTATGGACCATCTATCATACCGTCATGCAGAAGCTGGGCATTTTAAGGTTTTATTCTCGTAGGGCAGGGTACGGAGTTCCAGGGATCGACCGGTTCATGATCCTGTCTTGGTTTGTCACCACGGTCCTTTTACTCGGTGCCTCCCAAAAAGTTCGAGG
>JAJFLL010000182.1 GCA_021772695.1 Deltaproteobacteria bacterium | reverse complement strand
CTTTTAGAATCTTTATATTTTTTGGCCCATGGTCGGTCGTTTCGCACCAGGGACCGCCTCAGTGTGATCGGTTCTGGAGCCCAACAAGCCAAAATTACGGCCCACTGGATTCAAAACGATCTAGACCATCGTCTGGGCTGCCGGATTTTTCCCGAGGGTCGAGAATTACTATGGAACGGCAAGTCCCAAGCCCACTGGACCAAGGTTTATGGGATCCTTAGGGTGCTTATTTTCACCCCTGAGTCTACCGGACTGTTTCGAACGGCCCCAGCCTCCAGACGCCGTTATTTTGATCAGGCCATTGGCAATTATTTTCCGGAATATGAAAAATACTTGAGTCGGTACCAACGAGTCTTAAGACAACGCAACCAGATGCTTCAAAATCGGACCCCGCCCACGTGGCGAATTCCCTATGACGAGCAGTGGGCCGATTTAACGGCGAGAATCATGGAGTTGCGTCAGAACTACCTGGAAGATCTCATGCCCTATTGGACCGAACGCCTCGGAGGGCTTACCACTTCCGTGAGCGGGATTACCGCTCGGTGGGAGGGGCCGATTCCTCAGAAGCCGAAGCCCACCACCCAGAGCCTCTTGGAACTACTGGCCGCCGTGGCCGAGGAGGAATCTCGGATCGGTCACACCCGGCTAGGTCCCCACCGTGAGGATTTGGTTTTGTATTGGCAGGAGCGCCCCTTGAGAGAAGTGGCCAGCCAGGGGCAGCAGCGCTTGGTGGCCATTGCCTTGAAATTGGCCGAGGCCGATCTATTTCGCCGCCGCCATGGCCATGCCCCGGTATTTTTATTGGACGACGTGGGATCGGAGCTGGACCCCCAACACTTGGCGAGCCTATTGAAGTCCTTGAAAACCATGGCCTCACAGACGGTTTTGACCACGGCGCACCCTGGAGAATACTCGGCACTCGAGGCCAAAACATTTACCCTCGAGGCGGGAAATTGGTTGAGTTAAAATAGAGGAAAAGCCAGGCGGGGACTGGTTTTGGCTGCTTTACAAGCTAGGGGTCCTGTGCTACCACAGGGGCTTCTCAATAGGGTTTAAGGACCTGAACCCTAGGTTCTTCATTTCTGGAGGAAATTTTGCCCGCCGCAAAAAAGACATCCCCCGCTGGTGGGGGAGATTACGATGCCAGTGCCATCAAAGTTCTGGAAGGCCTTGATGCCGTCCGGAAACGGCCTGCCATGTACATTGGCTCCACAGGTTCTTCTGGTTTACACCATCTGGTCTACGAAGTGGTCGATAACTCCATCGACGAAGCTTTGGCAGGATATTGCGACACGGTCAGTGTCATGATCCATCGCGACAATTCCATCACGGTTGAAGATAACGGGCGTGGTATTCCCGTCGATTTGCATAAAGCCGAAGGGGTCAGTGCCGCCGAGGTGGTCATGACAAAACTCCACGCCGGGGGCAAATTTGAAAATTCCGCCTATAAGGTCTCTGGCGGTTTGCATGGTGTGGGGGTTTCCTGCGTCAACGCCCTGGCTGGTGAGTTGGATCTCGAAATCTTTCGCCAAGGCAAGGTCTACCACCAACACTACAAAAGGGGAGTTCCCCAAAAGCCTCTAGAGGTCACCGGAAAAACCAAGCGCAAGGGTACCAAGATTTGGTTCAAACCCGATGAAACCATCTTTGAAACTATCGAGTATAGCTTCGACATTTTAAGCAACCGGCTTCGAGAACTTTCCTTTCTCAATAAGGGCGTCACCATCACCATTCACGATGAACGCACCGAAAAGAGCCACGAATTTAAATACGATGGCGGTATCATTTCCTTCGTCGAACATTTGTGTCAGAAAAAAACCCCCTTTCATAAAAAGCCCATCTATTTCGAAGGTGAAAAAGACGATTGTGTTGTTGAAATCGCCATGCAGTGGTCCGACACCTACAATGAAAAAATATTCAGCTTTGCCAACAACATCAATACCGTCGACGGTGGCACCCATTTGACGGGGTTTAAATCCTCGCTGACCCGCACCATCAATTTCTATCAACAAAAGAATACTTTATTGAAATCTTTGAAGGGCACCTCACTCGAAGGTGAAGATATTCGTGAGGGTCTCACGGCCGTGATTTCGGTCAAAATTCCAAATCCCCAATTCGAAGGCCAAACCAAGGCCAAGTTGGGCAATTCCGAGGTGGAAGGTCTGGTTAAGGCCGTGGTCAATGATCGGCTCGGACAAGTCTTTGAAGAAAACCCCGCCTTGGTGAAAAAAATCGCCAGCAAGGTAGTCGAGGCGGCCCGTGCACGTATTGCCGCTCGTCATGCCCGCAACTTGGTGCGACGCAAGAGCGCCCTTGAAGTGGGAAGCTTGCCCGGAAAATTGGCCGACTGCCAAGAGAAAGATCCTGCCCATTCTGAAATTTATATCGTCGAAGGGGAATCGGCCGGTGGCTCCGCCAAATCGGGCCGGGATCGAAGAAATCAAGCCATCTTGCCGCTGAAGGGAAAGATCCTCAATGTTGAGAAGGCCCGCTTCGATAAAATGCTCACCTCCGAAGAAATTCGGGTTTTGATCACGGCCCTGGGTACCGGAATCGGTGAGAATGAATTCAATATCGAAAAATTGCGTTATCACCACATCATCATCATGACCGATGCCGATGTAGACGGAGCCCATATCCGTACCTTGCTGCTCACCTTTTTTTACCGGCAGATGCCTCAGATCGTTGAAAAGGGTTACCTCTACATTGCCCAGCCCCCGCTCTTTAAGGTGAAAAAAGGAAAAACCGAAAAGTATCTCAAAGATGAACCCACCCTAGAGCGCTATCTGATTCAGCGGGGAGCGGAAAACGTTCAAATGATCAAAGGCAAAAAGTCCATCGGCGGCAAAGACCTACAAAAGCTTACGCAAGACTTAATTCAATACGATCGCCGGCTGAACCAAATGCAAAAACAAGTGGACCCCCGGGTGTTAGATGCCTTGATTCGAGCCACCAAGATCGACGTCAAGGTACTGAAAAACAGCAAGGCCTTAGACAAAGAAGCCGATAGTCTTGCTACCTATCTGACCCATCACTATCCTGAGGCCTCCAACTTTGAGTTAGAGATCTTGGCCGACGAAGAACACAGTTCTCATAAAATGATTTATAAAACCAATTACGGCGGAATGGCCCGGCAGACCCTCATCGATACCGGCTTCATTGAATCTCCCGACATCAACCGCTTGCGCGAATTGGGGAAGAATTTCGCGGAACTGGGCGAGGGACCCTTTGATATTTTGCACAAAGAGGTTCCCAAGACCCTCAAAACCCTCCGTGAAGTAAAAAATTATGTGCTCGAAGCAGGTAAAGAGGGTTCGTATATTCAGCGCTATAAAGGTTTGGGCGAGATGAACCCCCATCAATTGTGGGAGACCACCATGGACCCTCAATCCCGCACCCTGCTCCAAGTTAGGGTAGACGATGTGGTCGAGGCCGATGAGATCTTTACGGTCCTAATGGGTGACCAAGTGGAACCCCGGCGCGAATTCATCGAAAACAACGCCTTAAACGTCAGAAATCTTGATGTTTGATTATTCCGCCCACTCACGCAACATGGCGATATTCTTGACCGAATAATTACTTGGCGCGTTTCTCAGGGCCATGTTACGCTTTTCGCCGTACTTTAATTTGGCCCCCCATTCAAAGATGCTGAGGAGTTCCTATGAGTAAGGTTGTTTTGACAGATTTGGAATTTGAAGTACCGCCCAATTGGCAAGATCAGGGCATGGTGACCCTAACGATTCCTTCCACCGACAAAAACGTGCGACCCAACATCATCATCACCAAGGAGCGATTGGCCCAACCCGTTGATTTAAAAACCTATTTTGCCAAAATTAAAGAAGCGGTGCAGGCTCGCGGCATCCAGACCTTCCAGATTCTCGATGAGCGCCAGATTCAGGTTGGGGGCATTCCCGCCATGCAAATGGTGTGTTCTTGGGACCTCGAGGCCATGAAGCAGATGTTAGGCGACAACCCCGATGCCTTGAAAAACATCCAACCCGGGCAAAAGGTTCAACAAATTCAAGTCAGTTTCATCAAAGAAGATGTGGCGGTCAATCTAACCGCCTCTTTTCCGGCGGAACAATTTGAGATCTATTCCCGACCCTTCCAAAAATTCATCGCCACTATCAAATCGGTCTAATTTTCCAGACTACATTTGGGATCGCAGCTCAGGTCTTGTACCGTTTGGCCCTGGCCGTTGGCCACCCGGAGCCGAAAGTTGGCGCTTAAGGCGTCGTAGATCCAGTGCACCTCACCCTGGGGGCGCACATAGCTTCGTGAGAAGGAACCATCGGCCCATTGTTTGAGCCGGTATTCCGTGTCGCCGGCCTTTCGGCTTAATTCCACCGAAATCAAGGTTTTGCGTCGATCAAAGAAGGCTTCTTCTTGGGTCTTGCCCCAATTCCACCCGAGGCGAGTGGCCCCGTTGGCGAATTGGGTGTGGGTGACGGGGATCCCCTGAATATTTTTTTGGGTAGTGGTGCCCATATCGGCGGCCTCGGGTTTCTCCCCCACAGTCTTGGGATCCAGACTTCGTCCCTTCGGCTGTTTTTTATGTTGCAGGTAGCGGCCTGACTTGGCTCCGCCTCCCAAATCCACCTCCTCGACTTCTAGGCCCAGGGCTTCGGCGCCATTGCTGGTCTTGGGAGTGGCCTTTAGGTTGATGGTGATGGGGCCCATGCCCAGTTGTTGCAAGGAAAGCTCAGCACCGGTGGGCCAAAGCAGCTGGCGATTTCCTTCGAGAATAATTTTTATATTTCCTCCCGATTGCTGCAGGGTCCCGGGAAGCGGGGGAAGGGCGCTAGGCCCCTTTGCGGCGGCCGGCAATATGGCAGGCAGGCTCCAAATGGCCAGCGATAGGGTTAAGATGAGCAAAGATTTATTCATGACGTATCCTAAATTCCTTAAATTGGCCCTCAGGGAACAGCCACTCTTCGGTCACTTGGGTGACTCGGGCCGCGGGAGGTCCTTGATGACAACGTTCCAATAGGATCTTCAGGTTTTCTCGCCTGCCTTCAGCGACCCATTCCACCTTGCCGTCGGGGAGATTGCGTACCCAACCGGAAAGTCCTAAGGCCGTGGCCTGATCCTGGGTCCAGGCGCGGTAGCAGACACCTTGAACCTTACCGGAAATTTGCGCTCGGAGTCGCTGCATGTCCAATGCGGCGGGGTTCATTCCCTATTTAAACACCATCCCACTTCACTTTGACAAGTCTTCCTAAGAGTGCCAATAAAGCTCTCATGAAAAAGCTTTCCCTGTATTTTTTCGGACTCTTTGCTTTGCTTTTAATGGCGGGGAATCCTCTCGCTCATGGAGCCACCTTGCTAGTGACACAAATGGGTGATGCGGGCCCTGGCTCGCTACGGCAGGCCATTCTCGATGCCAATGGGGGCGACACCATCCAATTTGCCTCCGGCCTCAGTGGTAGCATTCCTTTAGCGACATCCTTGTCCTTGTCGGTTCCCATCAACATGGTCGGTCCCGGTGCCGAGGTAATACAAATCAATGGCAATGGCTTGCCGGCATTGCAGAATATCATGACCTTGCAGCCGGGGGCCGATGGTACCAACATCAGTGGGTTGGCTTTTACCGCCGGAGTCAACGATGGGATCTTTAGCCAAGCCGATTTCAATTTGTCTGAGGTGACCCTTTCGGGCAACGGGGGCTTGGGACTGAATATTGAGAGCGCCGAGGTCCTGATCAGCGACTCCCTCATCACCGGAAACCAAAACGGGGGCATCTTTGCCGAAATCAATTCGGAGCTTACCCTGACCAATACCTCCCTTTCAATGAACCAACGCAATGGCAATGGGGGCGGCATCACCTTGAGCGACAGTACGGCGAACCTCAGCTCCACTACCCTCAGCGGTAACGGCACCCAAGGTGACGGTGGGGGTATCGCATTAATGAATTCCAATCTGGTGGCAGAAAACCTGACCTTGAGTGGGAATACCGCTGTTGGAGATGGCGGAGGTCTTTTTGCCGACGGCACCAGTTTGGCGATGCTCAGCAATAGCACCGTGACCTTGAACCAAGCCGACCAGGGCGGTGGCTTGGCCTCGGGTATAGTCGAATGGCTCAACACTCTGGTGGCAGACAATCAAGCGACTACCTCGAGTCCCGATTGTCTCGGAAGTTTTGACTCTCTTGGAGGAAACCTCATTGGCAATAATGAGGGCTGTACCTTGATGAATGTCATGTCCGATGACCAACAAGGCACTCCGGGCAATCCCATCGATGCCTTGTTGGGACCGTTGGCTGATTCCGGGGGAACGGTGATGACCCACAGCTTGCTGCTCGGGAGTCCTGCGGTAGATCAAGGCACCAATACCGATTGTCCGAGTAGCGATGCTCGAGGCACCACTCGGCCCTTAAACGGATTAGGCAATGGGGCCCAACCCCAATGTGATGTGGGAGCCAGTGAGGTGGGGCGTTCCCAACTGCAATTTATTTCCCAGGGTTTTAATAATATCAAATTACAAACGGTGGACCCCCAATTACCCACCACCCTAAACGGGCAGTTGAATAATATCGGTCCCGATTATGCCCCCGGTGTGGCCATCACCGGAACACTTCCCGACGGGGTGCAATTATTGGGTGCAACCGTATCCAGTGGCAGCTGCACCTTGAGCCAAAACTTATTTAATTGTGCGGTGGGGAATCTCGAAGTGGGTGTAGCGGTAAATTTTTCTCTTCAGGTACAGGTGAGCTCAGGAAACCAGGCCACCTATTTGGTTCAGGCCTTGGCCACCACCACGGGTGAGGACTTAGGCAATCAAAATACGCTAAATATTTTGCTATCGGTCGGGGCTCCGGAACAACCCACTGGCGGTGGTTGCCGGCTGGGCCAGGTGCCCCATTCAAATAACCAAGCATTTTTTCTCGTGATTTTGTTGGGTGTCTGGGCGTCGCTCCGTTTCGCTAGGTCCCGGTAATCGCGGTACTATCTAAAAATGCGATCCCCTCTTGAATTATGCCACTTCATTAAGTAGATCCCCTTTTTTGCCAATTTGGAATCTCGGGTAAGGATAATCCAAAACTGTAGTGATGCGAATTAGGGGGGGCACCGCTATGTCACAGCCTGTCTTATGTTCCGGGAATTCTTGAGATGATGAAAGTAGCTTTGCAATGACCTACATGGGCATAGTCTATTCCCTTCCAGAAACGACAACTCTGGCTCGCCCCGAAACCTTGGCTCAATATCTGGATCATTTATCTCCTGACGATCAGGAGGCTTTGCGCTGTGCCTCGGGCGGAAGCCTGGCCCCTTGGCAATCTCTGGCCGAAGAAACCTATGCCCCATTGTATTTTGACGACCTGTTCTCCCTGGCCCAAGACTTAGAACGACGGGGGGCTGGTGAGTTGGCGGCTCGCACCTATCAGTCCATTGTGCAGCATTCCGATGAGACCGGTTCCATAAATCGTCGGGCCCGATTGCGCCTTGAAGTGCTCGCCGGTCACGGTCCTCTCGGCGAACAAATCGAGACCTCTTTCAGTCAGTTGGCTGAGCAGGTCACTTCGCCGGAATTATTATTGGGCATGGGTGCGGGTTCTTTAGCCTATGGCCTGACCCGTTTCGGTTCTACCGTGTTGTTTCGCTCGGCGGGTCTAGGAGGTGCTTCGCTACGATGGGGTTCTCGGGCCATCGGAGTGGCCGCAGAGGCAGGCGCCTTTGTCTCGGTAAGTCGAGGGGTGCAAATCCTTCGGGGGGATCGGCCATTTCACCAATGGCACAACCAGTGGGGAAACGAGTGGGTGCACACCCTAGGAATGCTCCTGACCCTACGCACCGTGGGCTGGGGAGTGCGCAGCCTTTATGGTCCCGGTTATATTCCACAGAGCTCCTTTGATTTTGGCTTGGCCCGCTTGGGCGAAAAAGCGGCCATGGGATTAGGGCTTTTCACTTATCACTACGGTGAAGCCATGTTGGCTTCAGAACAACCATCACTACCCAACCTGGCGGCACAAACCCTGGCCGAAACCCTCGTCTTTGTGGGCGCGGGTCAACTATCCAAATCTCTCTGGGGACCGAGGCTTCGGGCCTTAGAGACCCGAATGGAACAAGGGGCCCGACGATGGGAAATTCCTCGACCCCTTCAAGTCTTCTCGGCCAGCTCGGCCTGGCAACCGGCCGGAGTTCCTCCGCAGCTGGGACTCGGATTGGTATTTATGACCGGCAATGGGGAACCCCCCGGTGGCCGCCGACCGACGGGCACCCCGCCCCGCCGAATCGTGACGCCACAAACGGGGCGGCGCCCCGACCACCCGCGGGAGTTTCTCAATGAACTCAATTTATTAACCTACCTACGCGGGGCGCAGGTGAGTTTAGGCCGGCACCTCAAAACCGACCATGCCTATTGGACCATGCGCGAAGCGGGTAAATTGACGGGCCAGCAAGTGGTGGACCTATTGAATGCCCTCCCCAATATGAGTGAAATTC
Organism: Deltaproteobacteria bacterium; assembly: GCA_021772695.1. Classification (GTDB taxonomy): domain Bacteria; phylum UBA10199; class UBA10199; order DSSB01; family DSSB01; genus JAJFLL01. Next base: position 1,967 of record JAJFLL010000182.1, on the reverse strand, counting down.
CCCGGGGGCGTTTGGTGCATATTGCCTTTGAAAGCCCAAGCCCGGGCATGGAATTCCAAAAGTTGGGTAAGTCTTTTCTCTATATCAGTCGTCCGGTACCGACCCCTGCCAAGCGGGTACCTCGAACCATTGAAATGCAACGGCAGGATTTACAGGAAGTAGCCAGGCGCATGGACGCCATTTCCCGTCGCGACTCCTCCCCATCGATTCCAACGGTGGATCCCTCCAAGGTGCCCACCGATAGACCCGGTGGCCGCCGCCGAATCACCTTGGTTCCCGGGGCATCTCAACCGCCACCGAGTCTTCAGGGGATTCGCTTTGCGTACTCCCAAATGGACTTCCAAGAAATCCTGAATCGTTCCAAAGAATTTTTACGGCAAACCGAAACCCTAGAAATCTTCTCCGCCATCCCCGCACGAATGCGGGAAGCCGATCTCAGGGTCCTTTCGAATTATGTGATGGCCTTTCCGGAAGGTACCGTGCTCAGGGTCCATGAAGAGGCCGCCAGAAAAACCTACCATTTTCAGCGGGGGCCCGATCGGGTGAATGGCACCTCCAAGACCTGGCTTCCCCCCCTGAATACCTTGCAAATCAGCACCGACAGCCTGCTGGGTTTATTCCAAGGCCTGAGTTACTTTCGTGATCGTCCACTTAGAGAAACGGCTTCCCTGGAAGTGAAGTGGCAAGGAGCCTGGGACCCCGCTCCCTATGAGGTCCGGGTTCGAGATCATTTCAATCAGTGGGATCGCTTTCGTTTTCTCCAAGCCAATTTTGAATTTTCCGCAAGTTCCCAAGCTCAGGGCGCTCCTAGCCCAACCCGTATCTTGCAGCGAGGACCCTCGGGACTGTTCAGTTGGAGAAACCCTTAGACCATTCATTGCCTCATACCGTGAGGATCGATAACATAGGCCCATGAAAATTTTAGCGGTAGATCCCGGTACCCGCCGGATCGGTCTGGCGGCTTGCGATGAGCTGGAGTGGACCACTCGGCTCTTGCCAGCGCTACAGATCGCCTCGGGTTCTTCATGGCTAAAGTCCATCGCTACCCTGGTCGCGACGGAATCTTTCGAACTAGTGCTTTTGGGTCTTCCGCTCAATATGGATGGAAGTTCGGGGAAGGGGGCTAAGCGATCCCAAGAGATGGCCCAAACCCTGCAAAAAGAACTAAACCGTCAATCGCTGGATTGTGAGGTCCGACTGTGGGATGAACGTCTCACCACCTTTGAGGCCGAAGCGCGCCTGCGTGACAAGGGGATTCCCAAGGGAAAAGCCAAACAAAGCTTGGATTCCATCGCTGCACAGGTCCTATTGGAAGATTTTCTCAGGAGTCGGAAATGAAAAAATTATTTGGAATCTTATTGGTATTGAGCGTCCTAATATTTGGCGGCTACATGTATTTGCGTCTGGAATGGGGACCCTATGGTAAGGGAGCCAATGTCTATTTGCCTCGGGGTTCCTCAGTCGCCAAGATCTCAGAGATTTTGGTAAATGCCGGTGTGATCCGTCACGTTTGGTCGTTTAAGGTATTGGTACGATTACAGGATGCGGGAACCAAGCTGCAGGCGGGAGAATACGAGTTCCCCCCGCGGAGTACGGCCGGTCAAGTATTAGATAAAATACGCCAAGGCCAACGGGTGGTTCATTACCTCACCATTCCCGAGGGGTTCACCTTTGCCCAAATCGCCGAGGCCATCGCCGCCACCGGAATGGCCGAAAAGACCGAGGTCCTGGCCACCTTTACCGACCCCGTTTACCTGCAGCAACTAGGTTTTCCTGCCCAAAGCCTGGAAGGATATTTGTTTCCCGCCACTTATCCCTACGATCGGGGCACTACCTTGTCAGCATTGCTTGGGGACATGATTCAAAGGTTTTTGGGAAATTTTGATACGGAGCTCAAGGCGCGGATGGCCGAGGGTTCTTGGACCATCCCTCAATTGACTACGCTGGCATCCATTATTGAGAAAGAG
>JAJFLL010000181.1 GCA_021772695.1 Deltaproteobacteria bacterium | reverse complement strand
GATTCCAGATAATCGCCGACCCCAATGGTTCCGATATTGATTTACGTGCCCTGACCCTCCAGCCCGACGGAAAAATCATCGCCGCAGGTACCATTGACCAAAGCAGTGAAGATGTCTTTTTGACCCGACTTAATGCCGATGGCAGCATGGATGCCGGCTTCGGCAATCAAGGACAAGTTAGCACGGTGGTCTCCCCCTCTACCGATATTGCCGGAGGTGTGGCCCTGCAAAGCGACGGTAAAATCGTCATTGGCGGTCAATCCGGTGCAGAATTTTTGGCCGCCCGCTACTTGTCCGACGGTAGTCTGGACCCCAGCTTCAACAACGATGGCGTGGCCTTGACCGACTTCGATGGTGCCAATGACTTCGGGCGCGATGTGGCCGTACAAGAAGATGACAAGATCATGGTAACCGGGCAGGCCCAAATGGGCGGCGCCACCGGCTTTGGTTTGGTTCGGTATAATCCCGATGGCAGCCTCGATACTTCCTTTGGCAATGGCGGCAAGGTCTTTGGCCCCCCAGCTCCAGGCACTGCAAATGCAGTTTCGGTAAATCTGCAAAGCGACGGCAACATCGTCACCGGGGGATTGTTTAACAACGGCCTGATCGGCGATTTCGGGATCGCCCGGTACCTCGGTGACGGCAGCCTCGACGGTAGCTTCGGCAATAACGGACTTACTCTGACCTCCTTTGGCAATATGGAATCCGATATTCGAGCCATGATCATTCAAGATGACGGATTCCTCGTCGCTTGCGGTACGGGACTGAATCGTGTGGCCCTGGCCAGGTACCACACGGCAGGTATGCTCGATTCGAGCTTTGGTAATGATGGTACCCTGACCACCGATTTGGGTGGAGATGCCGCTTGCAATGGGGTGGCGCTGCAAAGCGACGGTAAAATCGTTATCGCAGCCAAAATGGAATTCGGTACTGAAGACCTAACCCTTATTCGCTACTTGGGCAATACGGCCAATTTGACCTTGGTCAAAACAAGTTCCCAGGACTCCGTAGGCATCGGCGGCTCGGTGGGTTTTTCTTTGACTGTGGCCAACGATGGTCCCAACGATGCCGGTGGTACCTGGGTCCTCGATGAAATACCCTTGGGCCTGACCCTCGATCCCAATAGTCTCAATACCAATCAAGGATCCTGTATTGCCGATCAAAATAATTTAATTTGTGACCTCGGCATCTTGGCCAATGGAACCAATGCCACCATCAACTACTCCGTATCGGCCGACACCTTGGGCACCTTCATTAATTCAGCATCGGTCACCGCTCAAGCCATCAATGAAGACCCCAACGTCGCAAGCGCGGCCCTCACCATTACGGTCACCGAAGCGGTGGGCGGTTGTGCTTTGTTAACAACGTCCCCCCAAGCAAGTGGTTGGTTCGCCTTAGGGGCTCTAGGCCTGGTGCTGATGGTTCTGAGATTCGGGCATCGCAGCATGGAGTAAGGCTTCCTGAAAAACCTGTTTAGGAGAGAGGCGCTTGCGCTTGGTGAGGAACCCATACCGTGTTAGGGTGCTCGCGATTTCAATATCTAAGGAGATTCCTTGGACCCTCTCACCCTACACCGCTGGCAATTCGCTTTTACCATTACCTATCATTATTTATTTCCCCAATTAACCATGGGCCTGGCCCTGCTCATCTTTATTCTCAAGACACGAGCGCTTCGAGGCGATACTACCGCAAACCAAACGGCAAATTTTTGGACCAAGATTCTCGGAGTCACCTTTGTCATGGGCGTGGTCACGGGGATCCCCATGGAATTTCAATTCGGCACCAACTGGTCCCGGTTTTCCGAGGCGACCGGCAGCATCATTGGGCAAACTCTTGCCATGGAAGGGGTGTATTCCTTCTTTTTAGAATCGGCCTTCCTCTATTTATTATTGTTTCAAGAAAAACGTTTGGGCCCCAAAGGGCATTGGGCGGTTTCTCTCTTGGTCTTTATCGGCACATGGCTCAGCGGATTTTTTATCGTCGCCACTAATGCCTGGATGCAACACCCGGTAGGGTACGAATTAGATGCCGAGGGAATTTTTCATTTAAAAAGTTTGGCAGCCATATTGGGCAACCCTTGGGCCCATGCTCAATACATTCATGTGATGGTCGGGAGCGTGATTACCGGTAGTTTCGTCATGGCCGGCATCTCGGCCTTCTATCTATTAAAAAACCGACATCAAGCCGTGGCTCGCAAGGGCCTGTATTTAGGTGTGTTCGTCGGCCTTGTGGCAAGCCTCCTGGCGGCTTATCCAACGGGCGACACCCAGGCTAAACTGGTTTACCAGCACCAACCGGTCACCTTCGCGGCCATGGAAGGGCATTTTCATACGTCTAAGGGTGCGGGCCTAGTGATTTTAGGGCAACCGGATTTAGAAAAAATGGAATTAGACAATCCGATCGTCTTGCCCCGAATGCTTTCCTTTCTGACCCATGCCCGGTGGAACGCCACCATTCAAGGCCTGACCGATTTCGATAGGGATCTTTGGCCCGACAATGTGGAGCTACTTTATTATTCTTATCACATCATGGCGGGCCTCGGGACCCTCTTCATCTTACTCATGATGACCAGTGCCTATTTTTGGCTACGCAAAAGTCTAAGCCATAAAAGATGGTTGCTATGGGCCCTCATGTTGGCCATGCCCTTGCCCTATATCGCCAACACCACGGGGTGGATGACCGCCGAATTGGGCCGGCAACCCTGGGTCGTCTACAATCTGATGCGCACCGCCGACGCCCATTCCCTACAAGTCTCTGCAGGCAATACCTTGTTTACTCTCCTGGGTTTCATGGGCCTTTACACCCTAGTCTCCATGCTCTACTTTTTCTTACTCATGCGCATCATCCAAGCGGGACCTGACTCAACACCCTCCAACTCTAGTCCAGGAGTCGTTTAATGGAGGCCGTCTGGTTCATTTTACTAGCCTGGGTTCTCGCCACCTACGTGGTGCTAGATGGGTTCGACTTCGGAGTGGGTATTTTGCACCTTTTCGTCGCGAAGACCGATGCTGAAAGAAAACAAGTGCTGGCTTCAATCGGACCGGTCTGGGACGGAAACGAGGTATGGCTATTAGTAGCGGGCGGCACCATGTTTTTTGCCTTCCCCAAATTATTGGCCGTGGCCTTAAGCGGGTTCTACCTCCCCATCATGATCGTCTTATGGCTCATATTATTTCGTGCCCTTGGCATTGAGTTGCGCCACCAGATGCATGATTCCCTCTGGGTGCAGTTTTGGGACGCATGCTTTTTCCTGGCCAGCCTACTTTTGGCCATCTTCTTCGGTGCTGCACTGGGTAATGTGGTTCGCGGGGTTCCCCTGACTGCCGAGGGCACATTCTTCGAACCCCTGTGGACCAACTTTTTATTGGGTCCAGAAACAGGCATTCTCGATTGGTATACCATTTTGGTGGCTCTCACCGCATTGAGCGCCCTATCCCATCACGGCGCCCTCTGGCTCAACGCCAAAACCCAAGGGGCCGTGCAACAACGAGCCCATCGAGCGGCTGGTTATTTATTTCCCTGGGTCCTTCTAACCGCAAGCCTCACTACCCTTGCTAGTTTTTGGGCAGCCCCCAATGTGGCCACCAGCTTTCACGAACACCCTTGGGGTATGATTTTTTCTGCGACTGCCCTCGGCTCGCTCTTGAGCACCCTAATCTTTCGCAAAAAAGACCGGGACATGAGTGCCTTTATCGCATCGGCAATCTACCTCTACAGCATGATCGCCTTGGCCGCGGTAGGGATCTATCCTTATGTATTGCCGGCACGAAATCCCGCACTGGGTTTACGGGTGGATCAAGCGGCGTCACAAATGTTCGGATTGAAGGTTGGACTCTACTGGTGGGTTCCAGGTATGTTGTTGGCCATTGGGTATTTCATTTTTATTTATTCCCGAATGCCAAAGCGGTTTTCTATAAAAGGTGAAGACTAGCGAAGAGATTAGACATTTTTTATTCACCATCCGCTTGGGATTCGTTTCTTGCCCGTTCTAAAAAGGCGGCCGAATCGAAATTTTTTGAAAAAAGTTCGGGAAAAAGTTCAGCCCGGCCCCGAGCAGCCCCAAATAAGCTGATGGCGATAGAAGGATGAAATCCCACACCTTCATATTGGACGGCTTCAGGCAAGATTTGTCGGTTAAAATTGATGGCACCACCTTCAGATCTTAGGCTTAAATATAATCCGGTGAGAAAAAAGTTTTCGGCACTGTTTCGAGTTCCAAAATAAGTAAGAACCCCGTTGGTTTCCATGTGTTTTGGAAGCATCGTCTCCATGGACCTAAGAGAACTTTCTAAGGGTCCACCCGTTGCCGAACTACGAAGCTGTTCTAAAAGATTTTCTAAACTCCATTTATTGCGCATCAATTGGGCCACGGCTTCACCGGTGAGCCTCATGGCTGCGGCCTGATTTTCCGAAGCACCATATTCGGTCACTAAGGGGTCGATGGCACGATTAAATCTTTTCAAAGGCCCACTATAGTGAGCACCAAATAAAATGCTTTGATGGAGTAATTCCAATTCCCGGTTATCTCCACGCACTTGCGTGGCTTCGCCGCCGCGCAAACGGGAGGCCAAGGGACTATCGGTATTAAGCCAATCGGCACGCACGGCCATGCCCAGAATGGCCCCTTCCTGACCCGGTTGAATTTCGATATTGGTTAAATCTGCCATACCCAATCTCGGCCAATTCAAGTTCGGAAAATAATGGGCCAATTGTTCCAAGATATCATTGAGCCCACGTTGCCAGCGACTATCGGGCGCTTTGGATTTGGAAATGAAATATAAGTGAGTCCGCAATCGGGCGAGTAATTTGGCCGCTCCTTCAAAATTTTGGCCTTGTGCCTCTTTTTTTGCAATTTCTTCTGCAATGGCATCGAGATCGAGGGGTTTTTCTTCAGAACCTTCGTGAGACCTTGGGGCTTGACTTTCGCCAGTTTCCTTAGATTTGGGGCTTCCTTTAATGAGATCACGAAATCCCACTAAAACACGCCCAACGGGATTCCACAGGTAACGTCGAAAAGTATTGGGTGCTTCCTCAGGGATCAAGGTTTCTGGGGTGCTCGATTCTACTGCTTGAGAACTTGAAGGTTCGGCCCCTTTCTGTTGGGACCTCAATTGTTCTACAAAAATGCCCAGCTGTTGCAAAAGCGATTGCAACCTGGTCCCGGAAGATTTGGCTGCTTGTAAATCTTCTCGAACGACCTCCAACTCGGAATTAATATCATCAAGGGGCGCCTCTTGGGGGTTACGAACGTATTTGGCCCAGAGTCCGCTGAGTTTGGCCGCGGCATTTTGCAAACGGGTATTACTGTTGTCATTGGTGGCCTCGGCGGTGATCTCCGTGACCCGGCGACTTATTTCTTCGGCCACTAAATCCCGAGCCGAAGAATCGGAACTGGGTGGTTCAGAACTTCGGGAACCCTCTCGACCGGAACCCCCAGGTGTATCACCGGCCATCATCATATGCTGAGGCCCAAACCCCCGAGAAGTGGTTTGAGGTCCAGCGGCAGTTACGGTCTGCCAGCCCAAATTCTCAAGCTGCGATAAGATGTTGCCGCCACGGCGGGAAGGTCGGACCAATAAGGCATGCAATGGCATGGCATGATTTTCCATGGCCTCTGACAGTCCCTCCGTTCGATTGCTTTCTAAGCGAGAAACCCAATTCGACAGGGTTAGATCACCCAAGGGCAAGCGACCCCGCGCCAAGGCCAATTCCCCTTCAAGTCTTGGTCGCAGGGCATGAGATCGTTCAACACCTAAGGAACGGTAAAAATCTTGAATAGTCCGAGAACGCAAACGAGTTTGCTCAGACGAGATGGCGGCGCCAATCCTCAAGGGATTCAACCGTTCGACGATGCCACCGGCAATGCGCATATGGCCAACGGTAAGGAGACTAGAGAAAAATAATTGGGAGGTTCCAGAGGGCAAGGCTTCGATGCCCACGGCGTCATTTAAATAATGACCACCCATGATGGCTCCCACCTCGGCAGAAAATCGAGTGGTCCCCATCAGGGCATTACCCATTGAAGTCATTTCTCCACTGGAGCGCATCACGCCGGCAACATTTCTTAAACTCGGTTGTAATAAGTGAAATCCATTGCTGGTTCCACGGAGCAGTGCAAAGGGACCAGCGGTTGCAAGTATCTCGTGTGATATGGAACCGCTATCCCAAAGGTCCGAACCTCCGGCGAACATTTGCAATCCGAGGCGACGACTCAAAACCAGTGCGGGTACTTCAGCAGCCCATGCGGCCGTCTCTGAAGCCAACAGGGTTGGCCCGCTCCATCTAGTGGCTCGAGACAATACGGCAAGACTCGCCCCCCGCGCCGATAGGGAAGCCAG
>JAJFLL010000019.1 GCA_021772695.1 Deltaproteobacteria bacterium | reverse complement strand
GTAGGATGGAGCTAAATACCCTAAGCTTTGCCCTATGAAATGGAAACTGGGAATCCTGATTTGCATGGCCCTCTGGGGCTTTTCTGTAGCTCTCCTAGCGGAAGCCAAGCAAGCAAAGCTGGGCCCGGCTTCGGCCCAAGTCGATCCACCGGAAATCCACTTCTTTACCTTTGGAGATTGGGGCACCGGGGACGAAAATCAACGCTTAGTAGCCCAAGCCTTGGCGCGGCATTGTCGGGTTGCTCGATGTGATTTCGGTCTGCTCTTGGGAGACAATTTTTATCCCCGCGGGGTGAAATCCGTGACGGATCCAAAATGGAAAAACTATTTTGAGACCGTTTATCGTGCTCTCAACCTCCCCTTCTACGTGGCCTTGGGCAACCATGATCATAAGGGCAATGCCCAAGCTCAAATCGATTACACGGGGCAGCAAAAGCGATGGACCATGCCCGCTCACCAATTTAAAATTTCCTTTCCCCAAGACTCCCCCAATCCCCTGCTGGAAATATTTGTCATCGATAGCAAAAATTTTAACGCTCCGGATGGCCAGCAATTAAAGGTTGACCTGGAAAACTCCAAAGCCCGTTGGAAGATCTTAGCGATGCACGACCCGCTCTACAGTAATGCCAAGCACGGCGACAGCAGGTCCCTTAAAAAAGCCCTCATCCCCATCATCTGCCATCAAGTGGATTTGGTCCTTTCAGGGCATGATCATCTCTTTTCCCATTTAAAGGACCCGGACGATACTTGTCGTTTTCAGCAAATTGTCGTGGGAACCGGTGGAAAAGGTCTGTTTAAAAGTAAGGCCGATTCTCGGGTCCGCTTCGCAAAATCCGCCTTTGGCTTTGCCTATTTAGTGGTGAAACCTACTGGAATCACGCTTCGTTTTCATGAGGCAGACGGATCGACCCCCTATTCTTTCTCCTACCCAGAGAAAAAAAAGGAGTAGAAGAGCCACTTCATTCTCACGTAAACTATTTCATCATGAACCATCCAAAGGAATATCATCAGAAGAAATACATGAGAGCCTACCTATTTGTTATTCTTTCTGCTTTTATTCTAGTGACTGCCTTTACCCTCAGCCAAGTGGAGGCCTCGGTCCCGCTATCATCGGTCACGCCCTTCAGCTCAGAAGAGGGACGCTTTACGATGGAGGCCCCCGGCGAGCCGCAACGCACCCATATGGCCCATTCCAGTTTCATCGGCACCATTCATGTTTACACCTACAAAGTCAGGACCACTGAGGCTAACTACACGATGGCCTACTCGGACGTTCCCAAAATCGGAATATTTTTTGCGGGCCCCAAAAACGTTTTGAAACGAGCGAAAAAGGGCTTTTTAAAGAATGCTAAGGGAGAAGAGCTCGACTATTACCCGACCGATCACGAGGGAACCCCAGGCATGGAATTGAAATTTAAACTTTTTGGAGAAAAGCCCGGGGACAAAAATCAGGGGATCGCCCGATTCTTTTTAGTCAAAAACCGGGTTTATGTTTTGGTGGTGACTTACATGGATTCCTCCCAAGATGAGGCGAATGAAAAATTCTTAGATTCCTTTCATTTAGTGGATCAAAAAAAAAGCCCCTTGCTAGGTTCCAAGGGGCTTAAATAGATCCGGATCTTGAGGGAGAAAACTTACTTATCTTTTATCCGCAGGAGATTGAAGATTGCAATTAAGGCAATAAGCAATGCCGAGAGCATCTACCAGGAACCGATACTACCGGCACTGATGGCACATCCCTGGCCCGAGGGTCGAGACTCGTTTTAAAACCTCCTCTATAAATTTCTCTTGGCGATCTTCTTAGTCTACCTGGTACTGGTGGCCCAATTTCGCTCGCTAAAGGATCCTCTCTTTATCTTGGCAGCGGGTTCCCTTGGGTTTGATCTGAATCCTGGGAGGGCTCTCGGTCACCCACACCCATGTGAATAGCCAATCCTTCTTGGGCACCATCTTCATGGTAGACATTGTGGTCTCCAATAGAATTTTGATCGTGGAATTCGCCAACCGACGGTGACGGGACGGTCTCCCGGCATACCAGGCGGTGATGGAAGGAACGGCCCTTCGCCTAGCCAAAGAAAGAAATCTCGACAAAATGGGCAGCTTAGCCGATTGGGATCAATTCCAACGGGCCTGGATGGAAGCTAAATTGGTCTATGGAATTATACTTTCCAACATCATTTGGCGATAGTATTCTAGACATTCTTCTTGGATTCAGCGAACAGGTTTGTGAATTGCCTTGGGTCCAGGAGATGGACTTGAATCCCATTTTGGTGGATGAAAAAAAGGCGATGGTACTGGATGCAAGGGTAATTCTGGACCCCCTCAATAGTCCTATTCAGCCCTATTCCCATATGGCCATCCACCCTTACCCCTCCCAATTTGTCAGGAAATGGCAACTGCCAGACGGCACAGAAATTACCATTCGTCCCATTCGATCGGAAGATGCAAAAAATGAAAAATTTTTCGTCGACAACCTCTCCCCTCAGTCTAAATACATTGGCTTCATGGAGGCTATTCAAGAAATCAATCAATCCATGTTGGTTCGCTTTACACAAATTGATTATGACCGAAAGATGGCTTTCATTGCCGCTTCTGAAAAGGGTCATGAAGAGAAGGAAATTGCAGTGGGTCGCTATGTCACCTACCCTGATGGAGAAACCTGTGAATTTGCCATTGTTGGGGCCGATGAGTGGCAAGGAAAGGGAATCGGTCATCAAATCATGCTTGATTTAATTCGTGTTGCAACTACGAAAGGCCTTAAAATAATGGTGGGTGATATATTCACTGAAAATAATGGGAGGATTGCTTTAGCTCAAGGTCTGGGCTTTGAAACTAAGATGGATACCGAAGAGCCTGAAGTGACAGCGGCCGCTAAAGTTTTAAATTCTTGAATGAATTTTCCCAATGAAAAATGGGAATAACCCTTTCGGATAGTAAAAATTTGGAGGTTGATATGTTAGGTAAAGAAAAAGTAACAGTGATTTGTGCCCTTTGGCCAAACTTTTCCAAAGCTATCGATGAGAAACTTCGGGAGGGCAAGACATTATTATGGATTCACCTTTCAGAAGGAATCCCCGAATAAGATATTGAAAAAATTCTTAAAAAAATTGGGGCAGAACAAATTCACCAACACCACGTCTCCGCTCCAATTCCATCTCCTTAATTCAACAATAATTATTTCGTTTCCAAATTTTTCTTACAAAAATACCAGGACTTGCAATCGTAACCCTCTTTTAAACGCGCCTCAGCTTCCGCCTGGGTATGGGCCGGTGGCACAATAACGGGCTCGCCGGGTTTCCAATCAGCCGGGGTCGCTACCTTGTTTTCATCGCTAGTTTGAAGGGCTTCCAGTAGGCGAAAAACTTCAGGAATAGAGCGACCATTGGACATGGGATAATACAACATGGCCCTCAGATATCCCTTGGGGTCAATAAAAAAAGTGGTGCGAACCGCAGAAGTGTCGCTCGCACCGGGTTGGATCATGCCATAAGCATGCGCCACTTGCATTGAGAGATCTTCGATAATAGGAAATGGAATTTTTACTCCAAATTTTTCTTCGATGTTTCTAACCCAGGCAATATGAGAATAAACGCTGTCAATGGACAATCCCAAAAGTTCAGCATTTTTTTCCTGAAATTTATCATGGAATTTAGCAAACCCCATGAATTCGGTGGTACAAACTGGAGTAAAATCCGCAGGATGGGAAAATAGTATCAACCATTTTCCCTGATAATCGGTTAATTTCTTGGGACCATGGGAAGTCATCGCAGAAAAATAAGGGGCGGGTTCGTTTAACCTTGGGAGCCCCGCTTGTGAGGGAACAGCACTCTCGACTTTTGCGTCTTTCGCCAGAAGTTCCCTTTCTTTCGCCCCTTGAGGGGTCTCAACAACAGTGGTGCAACCGGTAAAAAAAACTAATAGGACAATGGTTAGGATTAGGGAATTTTTTGAGAGGTCATAAACTGAATGGAACATATTGCACCTCCTGAAAAGGAATTTTCCATTAAATTCATACAGCAAATAAGTATAATCGAAAAAATGAAA